>NZ_JAHBCX010000024.1:0-74415 GCF_019955895.1 Pseudomonas sp. GL-B-12 | reverse complement strand
TCGGCGCTTGGGTGAAAGGAGGAGGGGCGAAATCTCCCACGGATCTGTACTGCGCTAACAGTCAGAATCGAGCCTTGTCCCTCCTCCTCCCTTCAAGTCCTAGCATACAAGCGAGCTTGCTCGCGATGAGGCCAGTGAGGTTGCCTCAGATCCTGAAGCTACCCACCAACTGCTTCAACCGCGCCGCCTGCTGCTCAAGATCTGCGCACGCACGCAAGGTCGACTGCAGGTTCTCCACACCTTCCTGGTTCAGCGTGTTGATCTCGGTAATGTCGACGTTGATCGACTCCACCACCGCCGTTTGCTCTTCAGTGGCAGTGGCGACCGACTGGTTCATGCCATCGATCTCCCCGATGCGCTGGGTCACGCTGCTCAGGCGTTCGCCTGCCTGGTTGGCGATACCGACGCTGCTTTCGCTCTGGCGCTGGCTGTCGGTCATGATGCCCACTGCTGCCCGGGCGCCGACTTGCAGCTCTTCGATCATCGTCTGCACTTGCTGCGCCGAGTCCTGGGTGCGGTGAGCGAGGTTGCGCACCTCATCGGCCACCACGGCAAAACCACGGCCGGCCTCGCCAGCGCGGGCCGCTTCGATGGCGGCATTCAGGGCCAGCAGGTTGGTTTGCTGGGAGATGCTGGTGATCACTTCCAGAATCTGCCCGATGTTGACCGTGTTGCTGTTGAGGGTTTCGATGTTGCCGCACGAGTCGCTGATCTTGGCCGACAGCTGCTGCATCGCGGCGATGGTTTTATCCACTACCTGTTGGCCATCTTCGGCCAGGCTGCGGGCATCGCTGGAATGTTGCGAGGCGAGGGCGGCGTTCTGCGCGATTTCCTGGGCGGCGGCACCGAGCTGGTTGATCGCCGCCGCGACGCTGCTGGTGCGCGAGGCTTGCTGGTCGGAGTTGAACATCGACGAGTTCGACGCGGCCACCACACGCAGCGCCACCTCGTTGACCTGTCCGGTGGCCGAGGACACTTCGATGATCGAGGTGTGAATGCGCTCGACGAAGCGGTTGAACGACAGTCCCAGCGCGCCGAATTCGTCGTGGCCGTGAATGGTCAGGCGTTTGGTCAGGTCCCCTTCACCTTCGGCGATGTCGTGCATGGCGCGCCCCATGGTCAGCAGCGGCTGCATCAACAGGCTGATCAGCATGCCCAGCAGGACGATGATGATCACCACGGCAATCACCATGGCGATGATCGCCGAGGTGCGGAATTCGCTGAGCATCGAGAACGCGGTTTCCTGGTCGAGCACCAGCGCCACGTACCAGTCCGCCGATGGCACGCCGTTGACGTGGGTGAAGGAGATGAACTGGCGCTTGCCGTCGATCTCGACTTCTTTCATGCCCGGGCTGACTTTCGGCGCACCGTTGGGGTAGGCCTCGGTCAGGTTCTTGAGTACCAGCTTGCTGTCCGGGTGAATCAGGATCTTGCCGTCGGCACCGACGATGAACGCATGACCGTGACCGCCGAAGTTCAGCGAATTGATGATCGCACTGACGCTGGACAGGTCGATGTCGGCGCCGGCGACACCGATCATCTGGCCCTGGTGCTGCACCGGGGTGGCGACTGTGATCACCAGCTTGCCAGAGGAGGCGGCGATGTAGGGTTCGGTGACGATGGTCTGTTGCGCACTGTTGGCCGCCTTGTACCAGCCACGGGCGCGTGGGTCGTAGTCCGCCGCGCGGTTGCCCGCCGGCACCGAGAACATCACGCCGTTGGCGCCACCGAAGTAACTCAGCTGGAAGTTGCCGGTGTAGGCGGGCAGGTCGATGATCCGTTTCAGGCTGGCGGGAGCATTGCCGTCGGCGTTGATCTGCTGGGCCATCGACTGCAGCAGTTGCATACGGCTTTCCAGCCAGGTCTGGATGTTGCTGGTGGTCAGGCTGCCGAGTTCCTGCATCGAGGCTTCGGTACTGTTGCGCAAGGTTTCGCGCTGGCGATAGTCGTTGAACAGGATGAAACAAGCGAATGCGACGGCCACCACGAGGGCGGCGGCCAACAATATCTTGTGGCTGAACTTCATGTTTCTGGTCATGGATGAGCTACCGCAGAGGGGCTGTTCTACAAAATGGGGGAGCAAATGCCACCGACGTGGCTTTGCGTTGCATTTATGTCGACTGAACGGCGCCAAAGATTAGGCGGAGTTTCTGAAAAACGACGAAATGCCCGGTAAACAGGCAAAGTGGCTGATTTTCGGCAAAAGGTAGACGAGTGGCCCGATAAATAGCCTGCCGGGCAGGGAACCTGACAGGGGTTTTCTCTTCTAAGCTTCAGCTTGGCAGCCATGCCAATCCCCTACGCCCCCGGAGTTTCACCATGTCGTTGCGTTCCATCGCCCTGCTTTCGTTCTGCGTATTGCTCGCTGCCTGCAGCAAGGTCAATCAGGAAAACTACTCGAAGCTCTCTGCCGGCATGGCCAAGGCCGATGTGGAGACCCTGTTGGGCAAACCCGCCGATTGCTCAGGCGCGCTCGGCATGTCCAGTTGCACCTGGGGCGACAAGAACAGCTTTATCAGCGTGCAGTTCGCCGGTGACAAAGTGCTGATGTTTTCCGGCCAAGGCCTGAAGTAAACCGGGGCGTTTGCCCGCGGGAGAAAAATAATGAAGCGGTTACTGATCATCCTTTTTGCCGGCCTGGTGTTGGCCGGCTGTGCCACGTCTGGCCAGGACCCATTGGCCCCCAACACTGTCAAAAGCGTCAACCTCAAGCGCTACCAGGGCACCTGGTACGAGCTGGCTCGCATGCCGATGTACTTCCAGCGCGACTGCGCGCAGTCCGAAGCCCATTACACGCTCAAGCCTGATGGCAATGTCGCGGTGTTGAACCGCTGCCTGACGGCGCAGTGGCAATGGGAAGAGGTCAAGGGCACGGCTTATCCACAGGTGCCCGGCAAGAACGACAAGCTGTGGGTCGAGTTCGATACCTGGTTCTCCAGGCTGATCCCGGGTACGGCGAAGGGCGAATACTGGGTGCTGTACGTCAGCGATGACTACAAGACCGCCATTGTCGGTGACCCGAGCCGGAAGTATTTGTGGCTGTTGTCGCGCACACCGACCGTGAACGGTGTGGTGCGTGAGGAGCTGCTGAGCAAGGCGCGTCAGCAGGGTTACGACACCACGCGGCTGATCTGGCGGGCGTCGGAACAGCAGATGGCCGAGACGTCGAACTAACAACGCATGACCCTGTGTGAGCGAGCCTACTCGCGATGGAGTATCAGGCACAACGATGTTGACTGACACACCATCGCGAGCAGGCTCGCTCCTACAGGGTTTTTTGCATTAGTTCAGAAGATCGCGCAGTACCTGAGTGAAGGCGCGGCTGCTTTCTTCCTCGTCAGCATGCCGCCCGTCACGCACCACCCACTGACCATTCACCAGCACATCCCGCACTTGGCGATCGCCACCGGCAAACAACCAGCGGTTGAGAATCCCGTCGCCGCTGGCCGTTGCCAGGTACGGGTCGTTGCCATCGAGCACCAGCCAGTCGGCACGCTTGCCGACTTCCAGGGCACCAATCGGCTGGCCCAGCGCCTGGGCACCGCCATCCAGCGCGGCATCAAACAGCGTGCGGCCGACCATTGGCTGATCCGCGCCATACAAACGATTACGCCGCTGATCGCGCAGACGCTGGCCGTATTCCAGCCAGCGCAATTCTTCCACCACGCTCAACGACACATGGCTGTCGGAACCAATACCCATGCGGCCGCCCTGGGCGAGGAAATCAACCGCCGGGAAAATCCCGTCGCCCAGGTTGGCTTCGGTGGTCAGGCACAGACCGGCGATGGCGCGGCTCCTGGCCATCGACGTGACCTCTTCCGGGTTGGCGTGGGTCGCGTGGACCAGGCACCAGCGCTGATCGACGTCGATGTTTTCGTACAGCCATTGCAGCGGACGACGACCGCTCCAGGTCAGGCAGTCGTCGACTTCTTTTTGCTGTTCGGCGATGTGGATGTGCACCGGGCATTGCTTGTCGCTGGCCGCCAGCACTGCGCTGATCTGTTGCGGCGTGACCGCTCGCAGCGAGTGGAAACACAGGCCCAGGGCTTGCGCCGGCTGCTGCGCCAGGGCCGGTTGCAGGCGCGATTGCAACTTGAGGTAGTTTTCGGTGCTGTTGATGAAGCGGCGCTGACCTTCGTTCGGGGTCTGGCCGCCGAAACCGGAGTGGCTGTAGAGCACTGGCAGCAGGGTCAGACCGATACCCGCGGAACCTGCGGCCTGGCTGATACGCAGGGCCAGTTCGGCCGGGTCCGCGTAAGGCTGGCCGTTGATGTCATGGTGTACGTAATGAAATTCCGCCACCGATGTGTAACCGGCCTTGAGCATTTCGATGTACAGCTGACGAGCGATGACACCGAGTTGTTCCGGGCTGATTTTTCCGACGAGGCGATACATCAGGTCGCGCCAGGTCCAGAAACTGTCGTTCGGATTGCCCGCCACTTCCGCCAGCCCGGCCATGGCCCGCTGGAAGGCGTGGGAGTGCAGGTTCGGCATGCCAGGCAGCAGCGGACCGCTTAACCGTTCGGCGCCATCAGCGTTGGAATCGGCCTGAATATGGGTCAATACGCCGTTGGCGTTGACCTCAAGACGTACATTGTTGGCCCATCCACTAGGCAGCAGCGCGCGTTCGGCAAAGAAGGCGGACATGGTTCAGCACCCCATCGTGTGTTATTTGTATATACATATACAGACGTTTGCCTGCCCGGTAAACTCCGGCAAGCTAGTGGCCCGTACGGTTAGTTCGTCAGATCAAGTTCGGATGCCAGAAATTCAGAACCAAGGCGCTGTGACGAGTCATAGCCCGCTATGGCGAGGAACAGCAACGCAGGATCTGGATTTCTGGCGCCGAAATTGACTGACAGAACTGACCACACGGGCCACGCACATCAACTAAATGACCAAGGATTAACCGTGCCGACTCCGCCTCCAGTCTCTCCGTTGGCCGCGAACATGGGCGACAGTCCGGCGCCCTTGTACGCCCGCGTCAAACAAATGATCACCCAGCAAATCGACAGTGGAAACTGGCCGCCGCACTACCGCGTTCCGTCGGAAAGCGAACTGGTCAGCCAGTTGGGCTTCAGCCGCATGACCATCAACCGCGCCCTGCGCGAGATGACTGCCGATGGCCTGCTGGTGCGCATGCAAGGCGTCGGCACGTTCGTCGCCGAGCCGAAAAGCCAGTCCGCCTTGTTCGAAGTCCACAACATCGCCGATGAAATCGCCTCTCGCGGCCATCGGCACACCTGCAAGGTCATCACCCTCGAAGAAGAGGCCGCCGGCTCCGAGCGCGCCCTGGCCTTGGACATGCGCGAAGGGCAGAAGGTGTTCCACTCGCTGATCGTGCATTTCGAAAACGATATTCCGGTGCAAATCGAAGACCGTTTCGTCAATGCGCTGGTGGCGCCGGACTACCTCAAACAGGACTTCACCCTGCAAACGCCATACGCCTACCTGAACCAGGTCGCGCCGCTGACCGAAGGCGAGCACGTGGTCGAGGCGATCCTGGCCGAGTCGTCCGAATGTAAATTGTTACAGATTGAAAAAGGCGAGCCGTGCCTGCTGATCCGTCGCCGCACCTGGTCCGGTCGTCAGCCAGTGACTGCTGCTCGCTTGATCCACCCAGGTTCCCGTCATCGTCTGGAAGGTCGGTTCCATAAATGAGTAACGCAAAGGTTTTACGCGCCAAAGACTACCCACGCATGCCATGGAAAAACGGCGGCGGCAGCACCGAAGAAATCACCCGTGATGCCGGCACCGGCCTGGATGGCTTTGGCTGGCGCCTGTCGATTGCCGACATTGGCGAATCGGGTGGTTTTTCCACCTTCGCCGGTTACGAGCGGGTGATCACCGTGCTGCAGGGTGATGGCATGACCTTGACGGTTGACGGGCAGGTGACGCGGCCGCTGTTACCCATCGATCCATTTGCCTTCAGCGGCGAGAGCCAGGTGTCCTGCACCTTGCTGGGTGGGCCGATCCGCGATTTCAACCTGATCTACGCGCCGAGGCGTTGCAGCGCGCGGTTGCAGTGGCTCGGGGGCGAACAGCGGTTTTTTAGCGAGGCAGGGACCGTGCTGGTGTTCAGTGTCAGCGATGCGCTGGAGGTGAAGGTCGGTAACAGTGCCCAGCAATTGGGTCGCCATGATTGCCTGCAACTGGACGGTAACACCAGCCTTCTCGAAATCTCCGTCAGCGGGCCATGCTGTGTGATTGAACTGACTGAACGTTGACTTACATGAAATCTTCGGCAGCTCCGACGTGTCGCAGCTTGCAACCGAAACGGTCTGCTCCCAGTCAATGTAACTTACGGCTTACATTGACTGGGAGCAGACGATCTGGCTCAGATCGGCAAGACTGATGCGAGCGCCTTGTCGTTTAGCCTGTTAGCCTCACTGCTTAGAAAAAAACCCTAAAGGGCTTTTTTATTTGACCTCGAATAACGCACCTACTAATTGGCGCACATCACAATGTCGGCCTGTGTTTTCACCTCTGTTTCTATACCCAATCGGTACTTGCAGTAGTCCTTGATCTTCTGCCGTCGCTCATCGCTCAATGTTTCTATTCGCCGATAGTCTCCGTCATTGGCATGAATGTTGAAAAACTTTACTCTTAATGTAGGCGTCTTTTTTACAAAGAAAATGGTATATATTTCATGCTCGGAGTGTTCCTCGTAATAGCCAACTTTTAGAATCGCCAGCAAGGCAAGCACACCCGCTAATATGAAGTACTTCATTCTGCGACGGCCCGAGGGGGTGGCAGTATCTGCGTTTGAGTACGAATATTTCTCACCAGTTTCATACCGATATTTCCAGGACAAATTTTTCCATCGTTGTCCTGACCTGGAAACTCTCGGTGCCCGCCAAATCGCTCGATGACAAAAACACTTTTCAAGGCTTCCACTAGGTGCAGCAGAGCATCGATTTGTGTGCCGGTTATCACGTTTGATGTGTTGTTGCCGTAGTACCCATGTGGTCGGCTTGAACGCCCTGCATTTGCTTGACTCCCCCTGGAGAGCACCTTGTCGCCTAACTCATCGGTGCGAGCCGTATCAAGCAAAACCACCCTTGGGCGAAAACTTTGCTACATTTTTGCGCATGTCTCCACATCGGATTGCGTTTTTACCTCTGTTTCAATGCCCAATCTGTATTTGCAATAATCAATTATGTCCTGTCGTAACTCGTTGCTTAGTTTGTCCACTTTGCGATACTCACCATCATTAGCGTGAATGTTGTAAAACTTTATCTGAAATGTCGGGTATTTCTTGATGAACAAAACGGTCTCAATATCGCCATCTTCAAGGGCTTCGTAGTAGCCGATGTAAAGCACAGCCAGCACAACCAGCACTGCCGCAGTCAATAATTTTTTCATTCTTGCGGCGCCGGTGGAGGCAATAGTTGGGTCTTGGCTCTAAGGTTTCTCACCAACTCCATCCCAATATTACCGGGGCAGATTTTTCCTTCGGAAGCCTGCCCTGGGTATTCCCTGTGACCACCAAAATGCTTGATAACGAAAACGCTTTTCAGTGATTTGATCAAGTGCATCAGCGCGACAATTTGAGCTGCCGGAATTACGCTTGTGGTGCTGTAGCCGATGCTGTCGAGGGCGACGCGCCCCTTGGCGACCCAGTCACCCCCCTCGTCCGGTGTTGTCAAATTTTCCAGTAGTACAATACCGATCAACCCAGTGTTGAACTTCAAAACGCTTGAACCCTGGAGTCGAATGTCGCGACCTTCGAAAATCTGTCCGGTGCAATCGATCCCGTAGTGATAGCCGATATCGTCATACTTCTGACTCAGATGGCTTTTTTGAACCTCCTGCATCTTTTCTGCACCGGGAGCGCAGCTATGGCTTCGTCCGGCATGGTGCAGGGCAATCATGGTGTAGTCCCAATCCATGACCATGTCTGGTTTTCCTTTCACAGCCCCCCAAGATGATCGCTCGACGAATATAGCGTCCATTGATCGCACCTTTTTAATGATTGCCTCGCGTGTAGCGGCGCGGTCGTTTACGGTGATAGAGACAGCGGTTACCGGCTGGCCGGGCTTCACTTCCTGTGCCTTGGCTGTTGTCGTGAAGGTTGTTCCGCTCATACGATTGCCTCCGAAAACTCAGCCAGATCACGAGCAGGCGCTTGGAAAATCACGTGAAGCTCGATCTCGGAGTCCGCTGTCGGTGCTTCGACGATCGCGACGCCATTGGCGTCAGTCAGCCCTACCTTTCGATGCCCATCCACCAGGGCAATGTATGCCCGACTGGCGAGTGGCTGCCCGGTGTGGCTATCAGTGACGACAAAAGATTTAGCGAAACCGGTCGAGCTTGAGGTGGCTTCGCTGAGGCTCGGAGTCTGGTCTGTGGCAGGCATCGAGCTAACTGCAGTAGCGGTGTATTGAGTGGTTGAGCCATAAACCACATGGTCAGGACATCCACAGAGCACTCGGTCACCCGTAGCAACAAAGGGCTGTTGTTCACACCAATCGAAAACTGTCCCAAAAATTGGAAACGCTCCTTGGCACTTGCGACATTGAGCGAGGTCGCCCGATTGAGCTATCGCTTTGTCGCCTTCAAACCATGTTGTCGAGGCCGTTATGATCTCACCGTATTTGGTTTTGTCTCCAAGACAGGCTAATGCTCTCAATCTGAGTCCCTCCGGGTGAAGTATTGAATCCATTTTTGACCAGGTGATCAGTCGATTTCGACAGTTCTGGGCCGTACGTAAACCACGGCGATTAAGTAAAAAAAACAGCCATTTGTTCGAACGATATCGCCTGGATCACCCAAAGTAAGTAGGACGCTTCTGAAACTGCCTGTTGGAATGCAGCGTCCACTCAATGTGCCGCCGAAGATCGGCTCGATATATGCACCTAGGCCGGTTTTTTCGCTTAGTCGTTGAGTCCGAGCGTTTCAAGGTCGCCGTGACCAGCGTTTCCCTGTGCGCACCACGTTGTTACCGAACGCCCCAGCGTGGCGCAAAACCACGCTCAAGTAACAAAACCCCCTCGCCACAAAAATCCCCCCGAAAATTTTTCATCTTCGCCAGAACCCTTGTTCCAGGCGCTCTCCAGCCATTTCAGATTTTTTCTTGAATGCCCATCCAACAAGTTGGCCGCTTGATTGCATATGCTTGTATGTACAAGTAAAGACGTATGCGTATGAGTCACGAGGACTCAACCATCGTCCACTGATTCGCCGGTGTGCATTGATGCCCATTGGCTTGCTCGCCCACTGCCTGGGTTGGTTTGGATTGATTGCTGAGGAGTCTTTTTCGTGACTGACATTAAACCTACTAAGTTTCGTGACGTTGAAATCCGTGCCGCACGCGGTAACAAGCTGACCGCCAAGAGCTGGCTGACCGAAGCGCCGCTGCGTATGCTGATGAACAACCTCGACCCGGAAGTCGCCGAGAACCCAAAGGAACTGGTGGTTTACGGTGGTATCGGTCGCGCTGCACGTAACTGGGAATGCTACGACAAGATTGTCGAAAGCCTGACCAACCTGAACGACGACGAGACCCTGCTGGTGCAATCCGGCAAGCCGGTCGGCGTGTTCAAGACCCACAGCAACGCCCCGCGCGTGCTGATCGCCAACTCCAACCTGGTGCCACACTGGGCGAGCTGGGAACACTTCAACGAACTGGACGCCAAAGGCCTGGCCATGTACGGCCAGATGACCGCCGGCAGCTGGATCTACATCGGCAGCCAGGGCATCGTCCAGGGCACCTACGAAACCTTCGTCGAAGCCGGTCGCCAGCACTACAACGATGACCTGAAAGGTCGTTGGGTCCTGACTGCAGGCCTCGGTGGCATGGGCGGCGCTCAGCCTCTGGCCGCGACCCTGGCCGGCGCCTGCTCGCTGAACATCGAATGCCAACAGGTCAGCATCGATTTCCGTCTGAAAAGCCGCTATGTCGATGAGCAAGCTACCGACCTCGACGACGCTCTGGCCCGCATCGCCAAATACAC
This sequence comes from Pseudomonas sp. GL-B-12, assembly GCF_019955895.1. Lineage (NCBI taxonomy): Bacteria > Pseudomonadati > Pseudomonadota > Gammaproteobacteria > Pseudomonadales > Pseudomonadaceae > Pseudomonas > Pseudomonas sp. GL-B-12. The sequence goes on along the minus strand of NZ_JAHBCX010000024.1, from coordinate 64,459 downwards.
CGCTGAAGGCAAGGCGATTTCCATCGCGCTGCTGGGCAACGCCGCTGAAATCCTGCCGGAACTGGTCAAGCGCGGCGTGCGCCCGGACATGGTCACCGACCAGACCAGCGCCCACGACCCGCTCAACGGCTACCTGCCGGCCGGCTGGACCTGGGACCAGTACCGCGCTCGCGCCAAGACTGAACCTGCCGCTGTGATCAAGGCTGCCAAGCAATCGATGGCCGTGCACGTCAAAGCGATGCTCGACTTCCAGAAAATGGGCGTACCGACCTTCGACTACGGCAACAACATCCGTCAGATGGCGCAAGAAGAAGGCGTGGAAAACGCATTCGACTTCCCGGGCTTCGTACCGGCCTACATCCGTCCGCTGTTCTGCCGTGGCATCGGCCCGTTCCGTTGGGCTGCACTGTCGGGCAACGCTGAAGACATCTACAAGACCGACGCCAAGGTTAAAGAGCTGATCCCGGACGACGCCCACCTGCACAACTGGCTGGACATGGCCCGCGAGCGCATCAGCTTCCAGGGTCTGCCGGCACGTATCTGCTGGGTTGGCCTGGGTCTGCGCGCCAAGCTGGGCCTGGCGTTCAACGAAATGGTCCGTAGCGGCGAGTTGTCCGCGCCAATCGTGATCGGCCGCGACCACCTGGACTCCGGTTCGGTATCGAGCCCGAACCGCGAAACCGAATCGATGCAGGATGGTTCCGACGCCGTTTCCGACTGGCCACTGCTCAACGCCCTGCTCAACACCGCGAGCGGCGCGACCTGGGTTTCCCTGCACCACGGCGGCGGCGTCGGCATGGGCTTCTCCCAGCACTCGGGCATGGTGATTGTCTGCGACGGTACTGACGAAGCGGCCGAGCGTATCGCTCGCGTGCTGCACAACGACCCGGCCACTGGCGTCATGCGTCACGCCGATGCCGGTTACCAGATCGCTATCGACTGCGCCAAGGAACAAGGGTTGAACCTGCCGATGATTACCGGCAAGTAACACCTGATTTGTGGGAGCTGCTTTTATGTGAGAGCGAGCCTGCTCGCTCTCACTGGCCACGCAGCGGCATTGCGCAATACCAGACCGTTTGATCCTGCCGCTTCGAGCAGGACGCTGTCACCGAACAAAAGCTGAATGTCGGTCGCGCTGCGGCGCAGGCCTGATTGGACGTGGACAGGGCTGGATGCCTCTTGACTGCCGTAAGCCAATTCATGATTAGGAGCGTCACAACAATGAAATCGAACAAGACCCTGCTGACCACATTGCTTTCCATGGGCCTGCTGGCCAGCGCTGGCGCCACTCAGGCTGCGGGTTGGTGCGAGTCGGGTAAACCTGTGAAGTTCGCCGGTTTGAACTGGGAAAGCGCCATGCTGCTGACCGACGTGATGCAAGTCGTGTTGGAGAAAGGCTACGACTGCAAGACTGACAGCCTGCCGGGCAACTCCATCACCATGGAAAACGCCCTGAGCAGCAACGATATTCAAGTGTTTGCCGAAGAATGGGTCGGCCGTAGTGAAGTCTGGAACAAGGCCGAGAAGGCCGGCAAGGTCGTTGGTGTCGGCGCGCCGGTTGTTGGCGCGATCGAAGGCTGGTACGTGCCGCGCTACGTGATCGAAGGCGACACCAAGCGCAAGCTGGAAGCCAAGGCTCCGGACCTGAAAAACATTGCTGACCTGGGCAAATACTCGGCGATCTTCAAGGACGCCGAAGAGCCGTCCAAGGGCCGTTTCTACAACTGCCCGGCCGGTTGGACCTGTGAGCTGGACAACAGCGAAATGCTGAAGAGCTACGGCCTGGAAAGCACCTACACCAACTTCCGCCCAGGCACCGGCCCGGCGCTGGATGCCGCGGTGCTGTCGAGCTACAAGCGTGGCGAGCCGATCCTGTTCTACTACTGGTCGCCAACCCCGTTGATGGGCCAGATCGACGCGGTGAAACTCGAAGAGAAGCCAGGCGTGAACAAGACCGTGGATATCAAGGTCGGCCTGTCCAAGACTTTCCACGACGAAGCGCCTGAATTGGTGGCCGTGCTGGAAAAGGTCAACGTGCCAATCGACCTGCTGAACCAGAACCTGGGGCGCATGACCAAAGAGCGGATCGAATCACCAAAACTGGCCAAGATCTTCCTGAAGGAACATCCTGAAGTCTGGCACGCATGGGTGAGCGAAGATGCAGCCAAGAAAATCGACGCGGCCTTGTAGGTTGAGCTTCTCCGGCTGCCGGCGACGGCAGTCGGATGCTTGATCGCAACCCCTTGATTGAGAGTCTCTTATGTTTCCCGAAAGCTTTACCTTTTCCATCGCCGACTGGGTCAACGGTTGGGTCGATTCGCTGGTCACCAACTACGGCGACGTGTTCCGACACATCTCCGACACCCTGTTGTGGGCCATCGTCAATCTCGAAGGCCTGCTGCGCGCTGCACCCTGGTGGCTGATGCTGGCGATCGTGGCCGGTGTGGCCTGGCACGCGACCCGCAAGGTCGTGACCACTGCCGTCATCGTTGGTTTGCTGTTCCTGGTGGGTGCGGTTGGCCTCTGGGACAAACTGATGCAGACCCTGGCGCTGATGATGGTGGCGACGATCATCTCGGTGTTGATCGGCATTCCGCTGGGCATTCTCTCGGCGCGCAGCAACCGCCTGCGTTCGATACTGATGCCTTTGCTGGACATCATGCAAACCATGCCGAGCTTCGTGTACCTGATCCCGGTGCTGATGCTGTTTGGCCTGGGCAAGGTCCCGGCGATTTTCGCCACGGTGATCTACGCCGCGCCGCCGCTGATCCGCCTGACCGATCTGGGCATTCGCCAGGTCGACGGCGAAGTGATGGAAGCGATCAACGCCTTCGGTGCCAACCGCTGGCAGCAACTGTTCGGCGTGCAACTGCCGCTGGCCCTGCCGAGCATCATGGCCGGGATCAACCAGACCACCATGATGGCCCTGTCGATGGTGGTGATCGCCTCGATGATCGGTGCCCGTGGCTTGGGTGAAGACGTGCTGGTGGGGATTCAGACCCTCAACGTCGGACGTGGCCTTGAAGCCGGTCTGGCGATCGTGATTCTGGCTGTGGTGATCGACCGCATTACACAGGCGTACGGTCGCGCACGGCATGAGGTGAGCAAATGAACAACGCAACCGTGAGCAAGATCGAAGTCAAGAACGTCTTCAAGATTTTCGGCAACCGTGCCAAGGACGCGCTGGCCATGGTCGGCCAGGGCAAGACCAAGGACCAGGTGCTGGCCGAAACCGGCTGCGTGGTCGGCGTGAACGACCTGTCCCTGAGCATCGGCAGCGGCGAGATCTTCGTGATCATGGGCCTGTCGGGTTCCGGCAAGTCGACCCTGGTCCGCCACTTCAACCGCCTGATCGACCCGACCAGCGGCGCGATCCTGGTGGACGGCGTGGACATCCTGCAATACGACATGGAAGCCCTGCGCGAATTTCGTCGGCGCAAGATCAGCATGGTGTTCCAGAGCTTCGGCCTGCTGCCGCACAAGAGCGTGCTGGACAACGTCGCCTACGGCCTGAAAATCCGTGGCGAAACCAAAGCCATGTGCGCCGAGCGTGCGCTGCACTGGATCAACACCGTGGGCCTCAAGGGCTACGAAAACAAATACCCGCACCAGCTCTCCGGCGGCATGCGCCAGCGTGTGGGCCTGGCCCGCGCCTTGGCGGCGGACACCGACATCATCCTGATGGACGAAGCGTTCAGTGCCCTCGACCCGCTGATCCGCGCGGAGATGCAGGACCAGTTGCTGGAACTGCAAAAGACCCTGCACAAGACCATCGTCTTCATCACCCACGACCTCGACGAGGCCGTACGCATCGGCAACCGCATCGCAATCCTCAAGGACGGCCGCCTGATCCAGGTCGGTACGCCGAGAGAGATCCTGCATTCGCCGGCGGATGAGTATGTCGACCGCTTTGTGCAGCGTCGGGCGGCGGTGGTTTAAAAGGTTTGTGCCGGCTGTGCTGGCCCCATCGCGAGCAAGCTCGCTCCCACAGGGATTTTGTGAACACCGGAGATCCATTGTGGGAGCGAGCTTGCTCGCGATGAGGCCGGTGAAGCTGCATCAAAATTCAGGTTTGTACGCAGAGGTTGAAGATGTCCCAGGCTGAAAAAATCGTTATCACCGAGGCGCAGGTCAGTTGGCAGGACGTGGTCGCCGTTGCTCGTCATGGCGCACAGCTTGAGCTGTCGGCGCCGATCTGGGCGCGCATCGAAAACGCGCAGGCCATCGTCCAGCGCATCGTCACCAGCGGCGAACGCGCCTACGGCATCAACACCGGCCTGGGCGCGCTGTGCAACGTCTCGCTGCAGGACGAACAACTCAGCCAGTTGTCGCGCAACACCTTGCTCAGCCACGCTTGCGGCGTTGGCGCGCCACTGACCAACGAGCAGACCCGCTCGATCATGTGCGCCGCCATCGTCAACTACAGCCATGGTAATTCCGGCTTGCACCGTCAGGTCGTCGAAGCACTGCTGGCGCTGCTCAACCGTGGCATCACCCCGCAAGTGCCGTCCCAGGGTTCCGTGGGCTACCTGACCCACATGGCGCACATCGGCATCTCGCTGCTGGGTGTCGGTAATGTCAGCTATCGCGGCGAGGTCGTTTCCGCGCAGCAAGCGCTGGCCGAAGCAGGCCTGCAACCGGTCAAGCTCGGTGCCAAGGACGGTTTGTGCCTGGTCAACGGTACGCCGTGCATGACTGGCCTGAGCTGCCTGGCGATTGCCGATGCCACGCGCCTGCTGGAATGGGCTGACGTGATTGGTGCCATGAGCTTTGAAGCCCAGCGCGGGCAGATCGACGCGTTCGATGCCGAGATCATCGCGCTGAAGCCGCACCCGGGCATGCAACAGGTCGGGATCAACCTGCGGGCCTTGCTCGACGGCAGCGAAGTGATTGCCCAGAGCAAAGGGATTCGCACGCAAGATGCCCTGAGCATTCGCTCGATCCCGCAGGTGCACGGCGCCGCTCGCGACCAATTGGTACACGCGACCAGGCAGATCGAAACCGAACTCAACGGCACCACCGATAACCCGATGGTGCTGGGCACCGCTGACAATTACCGCGTGGTGTCCCAGGCCAACCCCCACGGCCAGTCCGTGGCAATGGCGGCGGACCTGCTGGCGATTGCCATGGCGGAAATCGGCTCCATCGCCGAGCGTCGCCTGGACCGATTGATCAACCCGCACGTCAGCGGTCTGCCGGCGTTCCTGGTGGCCAACCCGGGGGTGAACTCCGGGATGATGATCGTGCAATACGTCGCCGCTTCGCTGTGCGCGGAAAACCGCCAACTGGCACAACCGGCGGTGCTGGATAACTACGTAACATCGGGCCTGCAGGAAGATCACCTGAGCCTGGGCACCAACGCCGCGCTGAAGCTGCATCGCGCGTTGGAAAACTGCACGCAGATCCTCGCCATCGAGTATTTGCTGGCGGCCCAGGCGTTCGAGTTCCTCAAAGAACAACGCTTCGGCGCGGGCACCGATGTTGCCTGGCGTCTGCTGCGCGAGCACGTTGCCCCCTACGACCAGGATCGCTGGTTGGCACCGGACATCGCCGCCGCTGCCGCGGTATTGAAAGACCCGATTTTGCTGCACAACGCTTTTCCTAACCTGAACTGATTTCAACAACACCAGCGTGCCAAGGCGCGGCTCCCCAAAAGGCAGACGCGACGGACAACGGACATCTCCGGAGCGTCTGGTGAGTTAATAACAACTCTCAAAAGGAGCACAAAATGACTTCGCTAAACCTGATTCCCGGCCAACTGAGCCTCGCCCAACTGCGTGACGTCTATCAGCAGCCGGTGAAACTGACCCTCGACCACAGCGCCTCGGCCCAGATCGAAGCCAGCGTTGCCTGCGTGGAACAGATCCTCGCCGAGAACCGCACCGCTTATGGCATCAACACCGGTTTCGGCCTGCTGGCCTCGACCCGCATCGCCAGCGAAGACCTGGAAAACCTGCAGCGCTCGTTGGTGCTGTCCCACGCCGCCGGTGTCGGCCAGCCGATCAGCGATGAGCTGGTGCGGCTGATCATGGTGCTCAAGGTCAACAGCCTGAGCCGTGGTTTCTCTGGCATCCGCCGTGTGGTGATCGACGCGCTGATCGCCCTGGTCAACGCCGAGGTTTACCCGCACATTCCATTGAAAGGTTCGGTCGGTGCTTCCGGTGACCTGGCGCCTCTGGCCCACATGTCGCTGGTACTGCTGGGCGAGGGCAAGGCGCGCTACAAAGGCGAGTGGATGGAAGCCACCGAAGCGCTGAAAGTCGCAGGTCTGACCCCGCTGACCCTGGCCGCGAAAGAAGGCCTGGCGCTGCTCAACGGCACTCAGGTGTCTACCGCGTTTGCCCTGCGTGGCCTGTTCGAAGGTGAAGACCTGTTCGCTGGCGCTTTGGCCCTGGGCGGCCTGACCGTTGAAGCGGTCCTGGGCTCGCGTTCGCCGTTCGACGCCCGCATCCACGCTGCCCGTGGCCAGAAAGGCCAGATCGACGCCGCCGCCGCGTATCGCGACCTGCTGGGCGAGCGCAGCGAAGTCTCCGACTCCCACGAAAACTGCGAGAAGGTACAAGACCCGTACTCCCTGCGTTGCCAGCCACAAGTCATGGGCGCCTGCCTGACCCAGTTCCGTCAAGCAGCCGAAGTGCTGGCGATCGAAGCCAACGCTGTTTCCGACAACCCGTTGGTGTTCGCCGCTGAAGGTGACGTGATCTCCGGTGGCAACTTCCACGCCGAGCCGGTGGCCATGGCCGCTGACAACATGGCGCTGGCCATCGCTGAAATCGGTTCCCTGAGCGAGCGCCGTATCTCGCTGATGATGGACAAGCACATGTCGCAACTGCCGCCGTTCCTGGTGGCCAACGGTGGCGTGAACTCCGGCTTCATGATCGCCCAGGTGACCGCGGCCGCACTGGCCAGCGAGAACAAGGCGTTGTCCCATCCGCATTCGGTGGACAGCCTGCCGACTTCCGCCAACCAGGAAGACCACGTATCGATGGCTCCGGCGGCTGGCAAGCGTCTGTGGGAAATGGCCGAAAACACCCGTGGGATTCTCGCGGTGGAATGGCTGGCGGCGGTACAGGGCCTGGACCTGCGCAACGGCCTGAAAACCTCGCCGAAACTGGAAAAGGCTCGGGCCATCCTGCGTAACGACGTGCCTTTCTATGAGAAGGACCGCTTCTTCGCGCCGGACATCAATGCGGCGTCTGAGCTGTTGGCCTCGCGTTGCTTGAACGAGCTGGTGACGGCGAAGTTGCTGCCTAGCCTGTAATTGCCCCTTCGCGAGCAAGCCCGCTCCCACATGGATCACGCTGAACCTGTAGGAGCTGGCTTGCCAGCGATTCGATTTTGCGTCGAATAACAATAATTAGGGACGAGAAATGCAACAGCCAGAAAAAGGTTTGAAACGCGGGCTCTCTGCCCGACATATTCGCTTCATGGCGCTGGGGTCGGCGATCGGCACCGGGCTGTTTTATGGATCCGCCTCGGCCATTCAAATGGCCGGGCCTGCGGTACTGCTCGCTTACCTGATCGGTGGCGCGGCGGTGTTCATGGTCATGCGCGCCCTCGGTGAGATGGCGGTGCACAACCCGGTGGCCGGCTCTTTCGGCCAGTACGCCAGCACCTACCTGGGGCCGATGGCGGGCTTCATCCTCGGTTGGACCTACGCATTCGAAATGGTCATCGTCGGCATGGCCGACGTCACTGCATTCGGTATCTACATGGGCTTCTGGTTCCCGGAAGTCTCCCGCTGGATCTGGGTGTTGGGTGTCGTTTCCATCGTCGGCGGCCTGAACCTGTGCAACGTCAAAGTCTTCGGTGAAATGGAGTTCTGGCTCTCGCTGCTCAAGGTCGCGGCCATCGTCGCGATGATCCTGGGTGGTTTCGGCATCATGCTGTTCGGCATCAGCTCGGCCCCCGGCCAAGCGACCGACATCAGCAACCTCTGGACCCAGGGCGGCTTCATGCCCAATGGCATGGGCGGTCTGATTGCTTCTTTCGCGGTGGTGATGTTTGCGTTTGGCGGTATTGAAATCATCGGCGTAACGGCAGGTGAAGCCAAAGACCCGCAGCACGTGCTGCCCCGGGCGATCAATGCCGTACCGTTGCGGATTCTGCTGTTCTACGTGCTGACGATGCTGGTGCTGATGTCGATCTTTCCATGGCAGCAGATCGGCAGCCAGGGCAGCCCGTTCGTGCAGATTTTCGATAAGCTGGGGATCAGCTCGGCGGCCACCATCCTCAATATCGTGGTGATCACGGCGGCGATTTCGGCGATCAACAGTGACATCTTCGGCGCTGGCCGCATGATGTTCGGTCTGGCCCAACAAGGGCATGCCCCCAAGGGCTTCGCCCGCCTGTCGCGCAATGGCGTGCCATGGATGACGGTGGTGGTGATGAGTGCCGCGCTGTTGCTGGGCGTATTGCTGAACTACCTGATCCCGGAAAACGTGTTCCTGCTGATCGCTTCCATCGCGACCTTTGCCACGGTGTGGGTCTGGCTGATGATTCTGGTGACCCAAGTGGCCATGCGCCGGTCCATGAGCGCCGAGCAGGTTGCACAACTGAAATTCCCGGTACCGCTCTGGCCCTATGCGCCGGCGGCGGCGATTGCATTCATGCTGTTCATCTTCGGCGTGCTGGGCTATTTCCCGGACACCCAGGCAGCGCTGATCGTCGGCGTGGTCTGGATCGTGTTGCTGGTGCTGGCTTACCTGACGTGGGTGAAACCGGCGGCGGGCCAGGCAGCCCTGGTGACGCAGGATCCTACTTTTTCTCATCGATAACCTAATGGAGGCCACGGATGAAAACTCTCTGGCAACACTGTCACGTCGCAACCATGGCACAAGGCGTCTACTCGATCATCGAGGACGCGGCCATCGTGACGTCAGGAGCGCACATTGAGTGGATCGGCCCGCGCGGTGAGTTGCCGGCGGGCGAGTACCCGGCCGTCAATGATTTGAACGGGGCCTGGGTCACACCGGGCCTGATCGACTGCCACACTCACACGGTGTTCGGCGGTAACCGCAGCGGCGAATTCGAACAGCGCCTGCAAGGCGTCAGCTACGCGGAAATCGCCGCCAGCGGTGGCGGCATCGCCAGCACCGTGCGCGCCACCCGCGCAGCCAGCGAAGATGAACTGTTCGCCAGTGCCGCCAAGCGCCTGAAAAGCCTGATGCGTGATGGTGTCACCAGCATCGAAATCAAGTCTGGCTACGGCCTGGACCTGGCCAACGAGCGCAAGATGTTACGCGTGGCCCGTCGCCTCGGCGCCGAACTGCCGGTCAGCGTGCGCAGCACCTGCCTGGCGGCTCATGCCCTGCCGCCAGAGTACAAGGACCGCGCTGACGACTATATCGATCACATCTGCGCCGACATGCTCCCGGCCTTGGCCGCCGAAGGTTTGGTGGACGCGGTGGATGCATTCTGCGAATACCTGGCGTTCTCGCCTGCGCAGGTTGAGCGTGTATTCATCACCGCTCAGAAGTTGGGTTTGCCAGTGAAGTTGCACGCCGAGCAATTGTCGTCGTTGCACGGCTCAAGCCTGGCGGCGCGTTATCACGCGTTGTCCGCCGATCACCTGGAGTTCATGACCGAGGACGACGCCATCGCCATGGCCAAGTCCGGTACGGTCGCGGTGCTGTTGCCCGGCGCCTTTTATTTCCTGCGCGAAACCCAATTGCCGCCAATGGAAGCCCTGCGCAAACATGGCGTGAAAATCGCCATCGCCAGCGACCTCAACCCCGGTACCTCGCCGGCACTGTCGTTGCGCCTGATGCTGAACATGGCTTGCACCTGCTTCCGCATGACCCCGGAAGAAGCCCTGGCCGGCGCGACGATCCACGCCGCCACCGCGCTGGGCATGGCCGACACCCATGGTTCGCTGGAAGCCGGCAAGGTCGCGGATTTCGTCGCCTGGCAAATCGATCGTCCGGCCGACCTGTGTTACTGGCTGGGCGGCGACCTGGAAAAACGCGTCGTGCGCCACGGCGTCGAATCAAGTCTGTAGGAGATCTGTTGTGGATAAGGTTCTGAACTTCAAACAAGGCCGCGTACCGCTGCTGATCAGCATGCCTCACGCTGGTGTACGCCTGACGCCTGCGGTCGAAGCCGGGTTGATCCCTGACTCGAAAAGCCTGCCGGACACCGACTGGCACATCCCGCAGCTTTACGATTTCGCTGCCGAACTGGGCGCCAGTACCCTGGCCGCCGAGTACTCGCGGTTCGTCATCGACCTGAACCGGCCGTCCGACGACAAGCCGCTGTACGTGGGCGCGACCACTGGTCTGTACCCGGCCACGTTGTTCGACGGCGTGCCATTGTTCCGTGAAGGGCTGGAGCCTTCGAAGGAAGAGCGGGCAACCTATCTTGAGCAAATCTGGACGCCATACCACAGCACACTGCAGCAGGAACTGGCGCGATTGAAGGCCGAGTTCGGCTATGCGCTTCTGTTCGATGCGCACTCGATCCGCTCGATCATCCCGCACCTGTTCGACGGCAAGTTGCCGGACTTCAACCTCGGCACCTTCAACGGCGCCAGTTGCGATCCACAGCTTGCGACCCAACTGGAAGCGATCTGCGCGCTTCACGACAATTACACCCACGTGCTGAACGGGCGCTTCAAGGGCGGGCACATCACCCGCCATTACGGCAATCCGGCCGAGAACATCCACGCGGTGCAGCTAGAGTTGGGGCAGTGCACGTACATGGAAGAATTCGAGCCGTTCCGCTATCGCCCGGATCTGGCAGAACCGACGCGGGTGGTGCTCAAGGAGTTGCTGCAAGGCTTGTTGGCCTGGGGCGGAAAGCACTACGGGCATTAAGGCTTGGTACGGTCTCTGTAGGAGCGAGCTTGCTCGCGAAAAACCAGAGAATGTCGCGGGGTGTCTGACTGGGCGCGTTACCGTTCTCGACCATCGTCGGAACGCCGCCCGGAGCAAGCTCGCTCCTACAGGTTAGGCTGACAGTCGCCACTGTGCAAAACACGGTCGCCACAGGTCGCTTTCACCACTCGTCTGCTGCGTAATGTTCTGGCCACGGTGCACAAAGACACCGCCCCGACAATAATCCGCTGCCGCACGAGAATGCTCTCTATGACAAGCCCCAAAGGTCTGTTCACCCGCTGTCTCTCAATCTTCTGCGGCACCGCTCTGCTGAGCGCCGGCGCCATGGCCGCGGACGATGCCTCCTGCAAAACCGTGCGCATGGGCGTGGTCAACTGGACCGACGTGATCGCCACCAGCGGCATGGCCGATGTGCTGCTCAACGGTCTGGGCTACGAAAGCAAGCAAACCAGCGCCGTGCAGCAAATCATCTTCGCCGGCATCCGCGACAAGCGCCTGGACATCTTCCTCGGTTACTGGAAACCGGCAATGGATAAAAACATCGCACCCTTCGTGGCCGCCAATCAGGTCAAGGTCATGGACAAGCCGAGCCTGGCCGATGCCCAGGCCACGCTCGCGGTCCCTGACTATGTGGCAGCGGCCGGTCTGAAAACCTTCGCCGACATCGCGAAGTTCAAGGATCAACTCGGCGGCAAGATCTACGGCATCGAGCCGGGCAGCGGCGCCAACACCACGATCAAGACCATGATCGAGACCAATCACTTTGGCCTGAAAGACTTCAAACTGATCGAGTCCGGTGAGGCCGGGATGCTGGCGGCCGTGCAGCGGGCGGTGAATCGCAAGGAGTTCGTGGTGTTTGTCGGCTGGACCCCGCACCCAATGAACATCAACATGAAGATCGACTACCTGACCGGCAGCGAAGACGTCTACGGGCCGAATGAAGGCGCCGCGACGGTCTCCAGCGTGACCGCGCCGGATTACGCCGAGCGCTGCCCGAACGTCAATCGGCTGTTGGAAAACCTGACGTTCACCGCCGCCCAGGAAAGTCAGTTGATGGTGCCGATCATGGAGCGCCAAACGGCTCAGGATGTCGCGAAAAAATGGCTGCGTGACCATCCCGAAGACTTGCAGCGCTGGCTGGCGGGTGTCAGCAGCTTTGATGGCAAGGATGGCGTGGCCACGGTTCAGGCCAGCCTGAAGAACTGACCCCCCGGTCTTTGTGATTTTGTGGCGAGGGAGCTTGCTCCCGTCCGAGTGCGCAGCACTCGCAAGCTCAGCGCCTCGGTGAGTCAGTTAAACAGCGAGTCGTGCAATATGGGGCTGCTTCGCAGCCCAACGGGAGCAAGCTCCCTCGCCACAGGGATCATTTCAATCCAAACCCTCTGAATCAACGGGCACCAGGCTCATGGCTCCTTACCCGCTTTCCAAACAGATGACAGCATTCGTCGACAAAACCCTGAGTTTCAACAGCACCGACAGCAGCATTACCGGGTTGCGCCAGGCCTACAGCGAGATGTGCCGGGCGTTTACTCCGGCACGCCCCGCCGGGTTGCATGTGGTCGATTTCGAGTTGGCCGGTGTTGCTGTTCGTTCCTATCAGCCACCGGTCAGCGGTGCGTCGTGCATCGTTTATCTGCATGGCGGCGGCTGGGTGGTGGGGGACCTCGACTCCCACGATTTCATCTGCGTCGAAGTGGCATCGACACTCGGTGTACGGGTGATCGCCGTCGATTACCGCCGGGCACCGGAGCATCCGTTTCCCGCCGCGTTCGATGACTGCCTTAAGGTCTGGCGAGCACTGCGCGCCGGACCGTTTCAAATCGACCCGGAGCGTACGCTGGTGGCCGGCGACAGTGCCGGTGGCAACCTCGCGGCGGCCTTGTGCCTGGCGCTGCGCGATGCCGGCGAACCGCTGCCGTGCGCGCAGGTGCTGATCTATCCGGGGTTGGGCGGCGATCACCGCCTGCCGTCGCGCAGTGAGTGCATCGACGCGCCATTACTCAGCAGCAGTGACGTTGATTGCTATCACGCGCTTTACCTGCAAGGCACCCGCCATCCGAACGCCTACGCCATGCCATTGCTCGCCACGGATTTCAGCGGACTGCCACCGGCATTGATCGCCGTGGCGCAATTCGACCCGCTGCGTGATGACGGCGTGCTGTATGCCGAGCGACTCAATGCCTCGGGCGTGGTTGCCACGCTGCATGTCGGCGAGGGTTTGGTCCATGGCTGTTTGCGGGCCCGAGGGCGGGTGGCCGAGGTGGATGCGCTGTACGAAACCTTGTTCGGATATCTGTCGGCAAAACTCTGACTCTGCACGGGCATGCTCATTGACGTAATTCGGGTTTATGATGCCGGACGGCAGAATAATAGAAGTCCCCCCAGGGATGACCTCGACCCCTTACGGAGTGCGCAATGCAGACTTTGTACCCGCAGATCAAACCCCACGCCCGGCACGATCTGGCCGTCGACGAAACCCACACGCTGTATGTCGACGAAAGCGGTTCACCGGAAGGTTTGCCGGTAGTGTTCATCCACGGCGGCCCCGGGGCCGGATGTGATGCCCAGAGTCGTTGCTTCTTCGATCCCAACCTCTATCGCATTGTCACTTTCGATCAGCGTGGCTGCGGTCGCTCCACGCCCCACGCCAGCCTGGAAAACAACACCACCTGGGACCTGGTCGCCGACCTCGAGCGGATTCGCCAGCACCTGGGCATCGACAAGTGGGTGCTGTTTGGCGGCTCCTGGGGTTCGACCCTGGCGCTGGCCTACGCGCAAACCCATCCTGAGCGGGTACACGGCCTGATCCTGCGCGGGATCTTTCTCTGCCGTCCGCAGGAAATCGAATGGTTCTACCAGGCCGGTGCCAGCCGCCTGTTCCCCGATTACTGGCAGGACTACATCGCGCCGATCCCACTGGACGAGCGAGACGACTTGCTTACCGCGTTCCACAAGCGTCTGGTCGGCAACGACCAGATTGCCCAGATGCACGCGGCCAAGGCCTGGTCCACCTGGGAGGGCCGCACCGCGACCCTGCGTCCCAACCCGCTGGTAGTCGATCGCTTCTCCGAACCACAACGTGCGTTGTCGATTGCCCGCATCGAATGCCACTACTTCAGCAACCACGCGTTCCTGGAGCAGAACCAGTTGATCCGCGACATGGGCAAGATCGCCCATTTGCCCGGCGTGATCATCCATGGTCGTTATGACGTGATCTGCCCGCTGGATAACGCCTGGGAATTGCATCAAGCCTGGCCGAACAGCGAACTGCAGGTCATCCGCGATGCCGGTCATGCCGCATCCGAGCCTGGCATCACTGACGCTCTGGTACGCGCCGCCAATCAGATGGCCCGGCGTCTGCTCGACCTGCCGCCTGAAGAAGCATGAAGGGCCTGCTGCAACGGGTGCGCGGCGCGCGAGTCGAGGTCGCGGGTGAGATCGTGGGTGCCGTCGATCAGGGATTGCTGGTCCTGGTAGCCGTCGAGCCCGACGATACGCGGGCCAGCGCCGACAAACTTCTTAATAAACTGCTTAACTATCGGGTATTCAGTGACGCTGAGGGCAAGATGAATCTGTCCCTGGCGGATGTGGGCGGCGGGCTGCTGCTGGTCTCTCAGTTCACCCTGGCTGCCGATACCAAAAGCGGGTTGCGTCCGGGTTTCTCGACTGCGGCCCCTCCGGCGCTGGGCGAGGAACTATTCGACTATCTATTGAACAAAGCGAAACAGGTGCATGGCACTGTGGCATCAGGTAGATTCGGCGCGGATATGCAGGTGCACCTGGTCAATGATGGCCCGGTAACCTTCCTGTTACAGACCTGAAAGCGTTTGAAACAAGTTTTTACGTTCATTTCGACTGAAAACAGGGCTTTTTCGCGATAAATACTTTGTTACCCCTGATGCGTTGTAACGCGGCCTACTAGATAATCCCGCGCTACGGGGATCAGCGTTCGTTGGTCCATTTTGACTTAGGTAGAGACTTGTCCTGATCCGATTGGGGAATCATTTCGCCCCAGCGGAGTCGGAACAATGCTCGCCAACTTGGCAAGAGTGGTTTGCAAGGGCGGTTTTTTCATACCGTACACCGTGCAGACCCTTTAACTGGCCGTTGGTTTTTTGATCTGTTTTCGGCGAGGGTTGCTCGTGATTGTTAGTCCCTGTAACGCACCAAAATTGTCTGCCAAACGGTTACGCAGCGCCCTGGTAGCGGGCTCTGCACTGCTCTGCCTGCTCAGCGCCGGTCAGCTTTGGGCATTCAGTCTGGATGATGTATCGGCCAAGGCAAAAGAGCTGGCCGCGCAGAAATACGAAGCGCCGCGCAGTAACCTGCCAAACGAGTTCCGCGACATGAAGTTCGCGGACTATCAGAAAATTCGTTTTCTGACGGAAAAAGCCGAGTGGGCTGATCAGAAGACGCCGTTCAAGCTGTCCTTCTATCACCAGGGCATGCATTTCGATACGCCGGTGAAAATCAACGAAATCACCGCGAACACCGTCGACGAGATCAAGTACGACCCGAGTCGTTTCGACTTCGGCGACATGCAGTTCGATCCCAAGGCCACCGAACAACTGGGTTATGCCGGTTTCCGTGTGCTGTACCCGATCAACAAGGCCGACAAGCAAGACGAAATCATGACCATGCTCGGCGCGAGCTACTTCCGCGTCGTCGGCAAGGGTCACGTCTATGGTTTGTCCGCTCGCGGCATGGCGCTGGATACCGCATTGCCGTCCGGCGAAGAATTCCCGCGTTTCCGCGAGTTCTGGATCCAGCAGCCCAAGCCAGGCGACAAGCACCTGGTGATCTTCGCCCTGCTGGATTCTCCTCGCGCCACCGGTGCCTATCGCCTGACCCTGCGTCCGGGCAGCGACACCATCGTCGACGTCAAGGCGCAGATGTTCCTGCGTGACAAGGTCGGCAAACTGGGTATCGCCCCGTTGACCAGCATGTACCTGTTCGGCGCCAACCAGCCGTCGAAAGTACTGAACTACCGTCGCGAGCTGCACGACTCCAGCGGTCTGGCGATCCATGCCGGCAACGGCGAGTGGATCTGGCGTCCGCTGAACAACCCGAAACACTTGGCCGTGAGCAACTTCAGCGTGGAAAACCCGCGCGGCTTTGGTCTGCTGCAACGTGGCCGCGACTTCAGCCACTATGAAGACCTCGACGACCGGTACGACAAGCGCCCAAGCGCCTGGATCGAGCCGAAGGGTGACTGGGGCAAGGGCACCGTCGACCTGGTCGAGATTCCGACCGCCGACGAAACCAACGACAACATCGTTGCCTTCTGGAACCCGGAAAAATTGCCGGAACCTGGCCAGCCGCTCGATGTCGCTTATCGTATGCACTGGACCATGGATGAAGACTCGATTCACGCGCCGGACAGCGCCTGGGTCAAACAGACCCTGCGTTCCACCGGTGACGTCAAACAGTCCAACCTGATTCGTCAGCCGGACGGCAGCGTTGCCTACCTGGTGGACTTCGAAGGCCCGTCCCTGGCGGCTTTGCCGGCCGATGCGGAAGTTCGCAGCCAGGTCAGCGTCGGTGACAACGCCGAGCTGGTGGAAAACAGCGTGCGCTACAACCCTGAAACCAAGGGCTGGCGCCTGACCCTGCGGATGAAGATCAAGGACCCGGGCAAGTCCACCGAGATGCGTGCCGCGCTGGTGCAGAACATCGTGCCTGCGGACCTGGCCAAGACTTCGCTTCCGTCGTCGAACTCGTCGGTTGCCAAGGCCGACAAGGTTGCCGCCAAGCAACAAGAGAAAGCGGACAAGGAAGCCAAGCAAGCGGAGGCCAAGCAGGCTGAAGCGAAGCCTGTTGCAGATGCCAAGGACAAGGCCAATAAAGACGCCAAGCAGCCTGCCGCTGCCGACGCGGCCCCAGCCACACCGGAATCGGCCCCGACTGAAGAAGTCCTGACCGAGACCTGGAGCTATCAGTTGCCTGCCGATGAGTAACTCACAAGTACGGCCAGAAACTCTTTCCGAGTATCTGGCGCATCTGCCGATGACCGACCAGCAGCGCGCGGAACTCGCGGGCTGCCAGTCTTTCAGCGAATTGCATGAACGCCTGTCATCGTCGACGTTCGACGCCCCGACCGAAGCCGCCCAGGCTTCGGTGGGCAAACGCCTGACCCTGAGCACCGCCGAAGAGCTGCAGGACGCGGAAATGCTGGCGCTCGACGCCAACGGCCGGGTCTGCCTCAAGGCGACCCCGCCGATCCGGCGGACCAAGGTCGTGCCGGAGCCGTGGCGCACCAACATTCTGGTGCGTGGCTGGCGCCGGATGACCGGTCGTACCAACCCGCCGAAGCCGCCGAAGGACGAACGTGTCCTGCCGGCCGCGCGCTGGCGCACCGTCGGATCGATCCGTCGCTACATTCTGTTGCTGCTGATGCTCGGCCAGACCATCGTCGCCGGCTGGTACATGAAAGGCATCATGCCGTACCAGGGCTGGTCGTTCGTCGACCTCAACGAAGTGCTGCACCAACCGCTGCTGCAAACTGCCACGCAAGTGCTGCCGTATGCCTTGCAGACCAGCATCCTGATCCTGTTCGGGATTCTGTTCTGCTGGGTATCGGCCGGTTTCTGGACCGCGCTGATGGGCTTCCTGGAATTGCTGACCGGTCACGATAAATACCGTATCTCCGGTAAAAGTGCCGGCAACGAGCCGATTCCAAAGGATGCGCGCACCGCACTGGTGATGCCGATCTGCAACGAAGACGTGCCACGGGTATTCGCCGGTCTGCGGGCGACCTTCGAGTCGGTTGCGGCCACGGGTGACCTGGACCGTTTCGACTTCTTCGTCCTCAGTGACAGTAACGACGCCGATATCTGTGTCGCAGAGCAACAGGCCTGGCTGGATGTCTGCCGCGAAGCCGGCGGCTTCGGCAAGATCTTTTATCGCCGCCGTCGTCGTCGCGTAAAACGTAAAAGCGGCAACCTCGACGACTTCTGCCGTCGTTGGGGTGGTGACTACAAGTACATGGTCGTACTCGATGCCGACTCCGTGATGAGCGGCGAGTGTCTGACCAGTCTGGTGCGCCTGATGGAAGCCACGCCGGACGCCGGGATCATCCAGACCGCGCCACGGGCGTCGGGCATGGACACCCTGTATGCGCGCATGCAGCAGTTCGCCACTCGTGTGTATGGCCCGTTGTTCACCGCCGGCCTGCACTTCTGGCAGCTGGGCGAGTCGCACTACTGGGGCCACAACGCGATCATCCGCATGAAGCCGTTCATCGACCACTGCGCCCTGGCGCCGTTGCCCGGTAAAGGCGCGTTCTCCGGCTCGATCCTGTCCCACGACTTCGTTGAAGCCGCGTTGATGCGCCGTGCCGGCTGGGGCGTGTGGATTGCCTACGACTTGCCGGGCAGCTACGAAGAACTGCCGCCAAACCTGCTGGACGAACTCAAGCGTGACCGTCGCTGGTGCCACGGTAACCTGATGAACTTCCGCCTGTTCCTGGTCAAGGGCATGCACCCGGTGCACCGCGCGGTGTTCCTGACTGGCGTGATGTCCTACCTGTCGGCGCCATTGTGGTTCTTCTTCCTGGTGCTGTCGACCGCGCTGCTGGCGGTCAACACGCTGATGGAGCCGCAGTACTTCCTCGAACCGCGTCAGCTCTATCCGCTGTGGCCTCAATGGCACCCGGACAAGGCGATTGCGCTGTTCTCGACCACCATCGTGCTGTTGTTCCTGCCGAAACTGTTGAGCATCATCCTGATCTGGGCCAAGGGCGCGAAAGAGTTCGGCGGCAAGTTCAAGGTGACCCTGTCGATGCTGCTGGAGATGCTGTTCTCCATGCTGCTGGCGCCGGTGCGGATGATCTTCCACACCCGTTTCGTCCTCGCCGCGTTCCTCGGCTGGGCCGCGACCTGGAACTCGCCGCAACGAGACGACGACTCCACGCCGTGGAGCGAAGCGGTCAAGCGTCACGGTCCGCAGACCTTGCTGGGCTTCTTCTGGGCCATGCTGGTGATCTGGCTGAACCCGAGCTTCCTGTGGTGGCTGGTGCCGATTGTCGGTTCGTTGATGCTGTCGATCCCGGTATCGGTGATCTCCAGCCGCGTCGGTCTGGGCCTGAAGTCCCGTGACGAGAGCCTGTTCCTGATTCCTGAGGAATACAATCCGCCGCAGGCCTTGCTGGCAACCGACCAGTACACCCACGAAAACCGCTGGCATGCGCTGAACGACGGCTTCGTCCGTTCGGTGGTCGATCCGCAGCAGAACGCCCTGGCGTGCTCGCTGGCGACCTCCCGGCACAATCAGGCCGAGCCGATTGAATGGTTGCGGATCGAGCGGGTTCGCCACGCGATGAAAGTCGGTCCTGAAGGTCTGACCAACAACGAGCGTGTGCAACTGTTGAGCGACCCGGTGGCATTGGCTCGCCTGCATGAGCAGGTCTGGAGCGAAGGCCACGCCGAGTGGCTGGGCGCATGGCGCAAATCGGTGAAGGCCGATCCGCACGCGCCGCTGCTACCGCTCAAACCAATGAGCGAACAGCCTCAGTTGGCATAATAAAAAACCCGCGAAAGCGGGTTTTTTTTGGGTTTCAAAGTTACACCGCGCCGTTCCAATCGCGAGCAGGCTCGCACACAGGGCCGGTGCCTGGCACAGGCGTTGTGTTTGAGCCGGTCAGTGTGGGAGCGAGCCTGCTCGCGATGGGGTTTCACTCATACCTTGAACCTGCCCACGAGCATCTGCAAATGCGTCCCCAACTGCGCCAGCTCAACGCTGGACGCCGCCGTCTCTTCACTTGCCGCCGACGTCTGGTCCGACACATCTCGCACATTCAGCACGCTGCGATTGATCTCTTCCGCCACGGCGCTTTGCTGTTCAGCGGCTGCAGCAATCTGCTGGTTCATCGCCTGTATCGCCGAGACGGTGCGGGTGATGCTTTCCAGTGAGCCCCCGGCGCGGCGGGTCAGTTCGACACTGCTGTCGGTCAGGGTACGGCTGTTGTCCATAATGGTCGCGACTTGCTGGGTGCCGTTTTGAAGGCCGACGATCAGCTCTTCGATCTCTTCGGTGGACTTCTGGGTGCGCTGGGCCAGGCTGCGGACTTCGTCTGCGACCACGGCAAAACCACGCCCGGCTTCACCGGCACGGGCAGCCTCGATGGCCGCGTTGAGCGCCAGCAGGTTGGTTTGCTGGGCCACTGACTTGATCACGTCCAGCACGCTGCCGATCTTGTCGCTTTCACGCTGGAGTTCGCCCATGGCTTCGGTGGAGTGGCCGACTTCCTTGGCCAGGCGTTCGATCTGTGCGATGGCTTCGCCGACCACTTTGTCGCCCTCACGGGCCTGCTGGTCGGCGGCGACGGCGGCTTCGGAGGCTTCTTCGGCGTTGCGCGCAACTTCCTGCACGGTGGCGGCCATTTCGTTCATGGCAGTGGCGACCTGATCGGTCTCGACCTTCTGGCTGTTGACCCCGGCGCTGGTCTGCTCGGTGACCGCGGACAGTTCTTCAGCGGCGCTGGCGATCTGCGTAACGCCATCGCTGATGCCGCCGATCAGTTCGCGCAAGCCCTGGGTCATGCTCTGCATGGCACGCTGCAACTGGCCGAGTTCGTCGCGGCGCTGCGACGTCAGGTTGTGGGTCAGGTCGCCACTGGCGACGCGCTGTGCCACGACCAGGGTCTGGTTCAACGGAATGATGATCTGCCGGGTGATCGCCCAGGCGGCCAGCAGGCCGAAGGCGATGGCCAGAATGGTGGCGAGGGTCAGCATGTTTTTTGCGTGGGCGGCGTCGGTGTCACGCACGACGGTTTGCGAGACGGTGAGTTTCTGGCTCATGTCCACCAGGATGTCGCCTTGGGCAGACATGCGTGCCAGGGCCTTGGCGCTGGCCACCTGGGAGTCGCGGAACTGGCTGACGGCGGCGCGATAGGCCTTCAGCGAATCAGTGGCCTGTCGCAGGTTAGCGATGTGTTCTTCAGGCAGTTTGGCCGGCAGGCTCTCGAGGTTCTTCAGGGCGTTGTCGATTGCGTCGAGGGCTGGCTGTTCGGCTTCGCTCTTGCCGCTGTAGGTGTAGCCGCGAACCTGGAAACGCGCCTGCTGGATCAGCTTGCTCAGGTCGATCACGCCGTTGAACGCCGCCACGCTGTCACCTTGCAGCATGGTTTTTTCCACTTCGGCGACGCGGGCCACGGCATTGTCGGCGGTGGCGCCGAGTTTGCTGCGGGCGTCTTCACGCTGGGCGCCGGCCTGGGTCATGTCGTTGAAGGCACGACGGTATTCGGCGACAGCGGCCAGTTGTTGATCGACCATGGCCGTATTAGCCGGTTGCTCGATCAGGCCGCGGGCGGTCTGCAGGCCACTTTCGAGTTTGCCCAGCAGATCGTTGACGGCACCGGGACCTTGTTCGCCGCGACGCATCTCGTAATCCAGGCGTGCAATGCGCAGGTCCTTGGTCAGGTCGTTGAGGCTGGCGATGAACCCCAGTTTATCGCCACGGCTGGTCACGCCGCTCAGGCCGCTCCAGCCGGTGAAGGTGATCAGCAGGGTCAGTAACAGCACCAGACCGAAGCCGATCCCCAGCTTGCGTTTGACGCTGACGTTTCCCAGACTCTCGGCTAGCCATTGATACATGCTGAAACTCCCCGGACCACAATTTGGTTTTATGGGGGATGTATCGGCTGGACTGTGCAGATCTATAGGTGCTCAGGATTTTTCAGATGCGCGGTGATCTGTGGCGAGGGGGCTGGCCCCCGTTCGGGTGCGCAGCAGCCGTAAAAAAGTGCATGCGGTTTGGCTGGAACAAACAACAGTGGCCGCTTCGCGTCCAAACGGGGGCAAGCCCCCTCGCCACAGTGATCGCGTAGGGATTTAGAAAAGTCGTGCCAGCAACGCGGTCACGGCGGTTTCGACGCGCAGGATGCGCTCGCCCAGTTGCACCGGTTGCAGGCCGGACTTGCCCAGCAGGTCGATCTCGTAGGGAATCCAGCCACCCTCGGGGCCGATGGCCAGGGTCACCGGTTCGCTGAGTGCGCGAGGGCAGGGCGGGTAATTGCCCGGATGCCCCACCAGGCCGAGGGTGCCTTCGGTAATCGCCGGCAGACGGTCTTCGACGAACGGCTTGAAGCGCTTCTCGATCACGACTTCCGGCAGCACGCTGTCCCGGGCCTGTTCGAGGCCAAGGATCAACTGCTCGCGAATCGCCTCGGGCTCCAGGAATGGGGTCTGCCAGAAGCTCTTCTCGACGCGATAGCTGTTGACCAGCACGATCCGTGGCACACCCATGGCCGCCACGGTCTGAAACACCCTGCGCAGCATCTTGGGCCGTGGCAGAGCCAATACCAGGGTCAATGGCAGCTTGGCCGGTGGTGGCTGGTCGAGGGTGACGCGCAATTCCGCTTCGTCGGCGTCCAGGCGCAGCACTTCGGCCGAACCCATCAGCCCGCCGATCCGCCCGACGCGCATGCTGTCACCGACTTCACTGCGGTGGACTTCCTGCATGTGGGTCAACCGGCGATCACGCAGGACCGCCCGGTCGGCCGCAATGAAATCGGCCTCTTCAAGGAGCAGCAGGTTCACGCTTGGGTCGCTGGCGGCTGGTCGTTGTGATCGTCAGCCGGTTGGTCGTCCGGATGCTCGCCACGCTTGCTGATCAGGCTGCCAAACAGGATGCCGATCTCGAACAACAGCCACATCGGCACGGCCAGCAGGGTCTGCGAGAAGATGTCCGGCGGTGTCAGGATCATGCCGACTACGAAGCAGCCAATGACCACGTACGGGCGGATCTTCTTCAGGTATTTGACGTCGACCACGCCGATCCACACCAGCAGCACCACGGCCACCGGGATTTCGAACGCCACGCCGAAGGCGAAGAACAGCGTCATGACGAAATCGAGGTAGCTGGTGATGTCGGTCATCATTTCTACGCCGGCCGGGGTGGCGGCGGCGAAGAACTTGAAGATCAGCGGGAACACCAGGTAGTAGGCGAACGCCATGCCGGCATAGAACAACACGATGCTGGACATCAGCAATGGCACAGCAATGCGCTTTTCATGCTTGTACAGGCCCGGGGCGATGAAACCCCAGATCTGGTGCAGGATCACCGGGATGGCCAGGAACAGCGAGACCATCATCGTCAGCTTCAGTGGCGTCAGGAACGGCGACGACACGTCAGTGGCAATCATCGTGGCGCCGGCGGGCAGGTACGCGCGCAGCGGCGTGGAGACGAAGGTGTAGATCTGCTGGGTGAAGGCGAACAGCCCGGCAAAGATGATGAAGATCGCCGCTACGCAGCGCAGCAGACGGGTACGCAACTCGGTGAGGTGCGAAACCAGCGGCATGTGCTGGTCGTTTTCAGGAAGATCGCTCATGGGGCTCGCGGCGGCAGTGTTGGGTCATGAGGGGCCGGCGCAACGGGCGCAGCCGCCGGTGTAACGGGTTCAACCGGCGTGGCTGCAACAACAGGTGCAGGTTCGACAGGCGCTACAACGGGAGCAGGTGTCGGGTCGACGGTAGCGGCAGGCGCATGAATCGTCTGCTCGCCCACGTGTTCCACCGGCGTCGGCTCCTGCTGGGTCGGCGTGAAGATTTTCCGCGCCTCCTGCTCAAGCGACAGGATGTGCTCGTTGTGCAGTTGCCGACGGATTTCGTCAGCACCGATTTCACGTTCAACTTCCTGTTTGATTGCGTTGAAGCTGCGCTTCAGACGCCCGACCCACAGGCCAGCGGTGCGCGCAGCGCCCGGCAAGCGCTCGGGACCCAGCACCAGCAGGGCAACGAGGCCGACGAGCAGCAGTTCAGAGAAGCTGATACCAAACATTAGTCAGTGCTCACACGTCTTTGCGGATCGGCTCTTCGACTTTCTGTGCCTGCACATCGATGGTGTGCGGCTGGTTTACAGAGGCTTGAGGCTGTACCGGTGGAACCGGTTGGGCCTGGGTCGCATTCGGGTCGGCCGGTTTTTCGTCGTCGTTCATGGCTTTCTTGAAGCCCTTGATCGATTCGCCGACGTCGGTGCCGAGGTTTTTCAGTTTCTTGGTGCCGAACACCAGTACCACGACAACCAGGATGACGATCCAGTGTTTCCAGTCAAAAATGCCCATGCTGCTGCTCCTCTCTAATAGTTATTCAGACGGACGGGCGCGAGGCTTTCTCGGCGTGTCCGGAGAGACCGAAACGACGGTCCAGTTCATCGAGTACAGCTTGTGGATGCTGCCCCAATTGGGCGAGCATGACCATGCTGTGGAACCATAGATCGGCGGTTTCGTAGATCACATCGCTGCAGTCGCCGCTGACGGCGGCGTCCTTGGCGGCAATGATGGTTTCGACCGACTCTTCGCCGACTTTTTCCAGAATCTTGTTCAAGCCCTTGTGGTACAGGCTGGCGACATACGAGCTGTCGGCGGCAGCGCCTTTGCGCTCCTCCAGTACCTCGGCGAGGCGGGTGATAGTGTCACTCATGTGTGTGCCCTGCGGAATAGATGGCGTGCGGATCTTTCAGAACCGGGTCGACGGTTGTCCAGTCGCCGTTCTCATAGACGCGGTAGAAGCAGCTCTGGCGGCCGGTATGACAGGCGATGTCGCCGATCTGCTCGACCATCAGGATGATGACGTCGGCGTCGCAGTCCAGGCGCATCTCGTGCAGGGTTTGCACATGGCCGGACTCTTCGCCCTTGCGCCACAGCTTGCCACGGGAGCGCGACCAGTAAATGGCGCGGTTCTCGGCAGCGGTCAGTTCCAGTGCTTCGCGGTTCATCCAGGCCATCATCAGGACGCGCCCGGTCTTGTGATCCTGGGCAATGGCCGGCACCAGGCCGTCAGCGTCCCACTTGATCTCGTCCAGCCAGTTTTTCATCTTCGACTCCGACAGCGGGCTCGACACTTCAATAGCCGAGCTCAGGCGTTGAAACAGTGTGCCAGTCGTTCACACAACTGGCTATCGGCGCACGACCAGATACAAACCGACCGCCATCATGATGCCAGCTGGCCAATAGTCCAACTGATTCAGCGGTCCGCCAGCGGCAAGGATGGCGCCACCGGCCAGGTGCGCCGTGCCGAGCAGGCGCAGGAACCAGTCGTCACGGCGTCGGTGCCACGCAGGCGGCGGGTCATAGGCGTGGGGTTGGGACATGCGTTCGAGCAGATCGCGGGCCATGTTGGCCAGGTGCGGGATCTGTTCGAACTGGCTGTGCACGTTGCCGAGCAGGGCTTTGGGGCTGACCCGCTCGCGCATCCAGCGTTCGAGGAACGGCTGCGCGGTGTTCCACAGATCAAGGTCCGGGTACAGCTGACGGCCCAGGCCTTCGATGTTCAACAGGGTTTTTTGCAGCAGGACCAGTTGCGGCTGCACTTCCATGTTGAAGCGGCGCGCGGTCTGGAACAGGCGCATCAGCACCTGGCCGAAAGAAATATCTTTTAACGGTTTTTCGAAGATCGGCTCGCACACGGTACGGATCGCTGCTTCGAATTCGTTGAGTTTGGTTTCCGCCGGCACCCAGCCCGAATCGATGTGCAACTGCGCCACGCGACGGTAATCGCGCTTGAAGAAGGCGAACAGGTTGCGTGCCAGGTAATCCTGGTCTTCCGGGGTCAGGCTGCCGACGATGCCGCAGTCGATGGCAATGTATTGCGGGCTCCACGGATTCACGGTGCTGACGAAAATGTTGCCGGGGTGCATGTCGGCGTGGAAGAAGCTGTCGCGGAACACCTGGGTGAAGAAAATCTCCACGCCACGCTCGGCGAGCATTTTCATGTCGGTGCGCTGGTCGGCCAGGGTTGCCAGATCGGTGACCTGGATGCCGTAGATGCGCTCCATCACCAGCACTTTCGGCCGGCACCAGTCCCAATAGACTTGTGGCACGTACAGCAGCGGCGAGCCGTCGAAGTTGCGCTTCAACTGGCTGGCGTTGGCCGCCTCGCGCAGCAGGTCGAGTTCGTCGTAGATGGTTTTTTCATAATCACTGACCACGTCCACCGGATGCAGCAGGCGCGCATCGGCCGAGAGTTTTTCGGCGGCGCGGGCGAGGATGAACAGCCACGCCAGGTCCTGGGCGATCACTGGTTTGAGGCCCGGGCGGATCACCTTGACCACCACTTCCTCACCGGTTTTCAGTTGCGCGGCATGCACCTGCGCCACCGAGGCTGAGGCCAGCGGCTCGACATCGAAACGGCTGAACACATCGCTGATTTTCTTGCCGAGTTGTTCTTCGATCAGCTTGACCGACACTTGCGAGTCGAACGGCGGCACGCGGTCCTGCAGCTTCATAAGCTCATCGGCGATGTCTTCTGGCAGCAGGTCGCGACGGGTGGACAGGATCTGCCCGAACTTGATGAAGATCGGCCCCAGGTCCTGCAACGCCAGGCGCAAGCGCGCGCCACGGCTCAGGTCCAGGGTCTTGCGCGGGAACCAGCGCCACGGCAAGGCATAGCGCAGCGCCCGCAAGAACCAGGGCAGCGGCAGGGCGAACAGCAGGTCATCGAGGCGGTAGCGGATCACGACGCGCTGGATGCGCAACAAACGGCGGGCGGCAAGCAGCTTCATGCGTTATCGCTTGGGTCGAGGGATCGGGAAAGGCGCTCGAATCGCGCCTCGAGACGTTCCAGATCGAGCTTGATCTGGTCCAGTTCACTGAATCGGGCTTCGGCTTCGCGCTGACCGACGAGGGTGCGCGATTCTTCGGCCAGGTACTCGCCCAGGTTCTGGCCCAGGCTGGCAAAGCCTTGCTGATACCAGCGGGCGCGGCTGCGCAGGTGACCGCCGAGCAGTTGCGTGGCCACCGGGCCCAACCAGCGCGAGAGTTCGTACTCCCAGTCCAGCTCCAGGTCCTGGAGGATCGCCGCCAGCTCCAGCAGTACGCCGCTGTCGCCGTCGAGTTCGACTTCAGGGGCGTGCAGAACAGAAGTCTTGTCCTTGCTCATGGCCAGTTTCAGCAGGCTCGAGGCCGGTGCACGCAAGGTGCAGTCGGCGCCGGTTTCCCACTGGGAGGCGAGCATCAGGCCTTCGTCGCTGGGCAGGATGAACAGTTGCAGCGCCGGGCTGCGGCAGTCGACGGCAATCACTCTGCCGCTCAAATGCGCCAGCCGCGGCAGCGCCGTGCTGTCGAGACGCAGCACCCGGTTCAGGCCGAGTTCAACGCTGGCGAGCAGGCCGGCGAGCAGCATCAGGGCTTGATGCCGCGGTGCAGGGCAACGATGCCTGCGGTCATGTTGTGATAGGTCACGCGGTCGAAACCGGCCTCGACCATCATCGACTTCAGGGTTTCCTGATTCGGGTGCATGCGGATCGATTCGGCCAGGTAGCGATAGCTTTCCGAGTCGTTGGTGATCAGCTTGCCCATCAGCGGCATGAAGGCGAACGAGTAGGCGTCGTAGGCCTTGGACATCAGCGCGTTGGTCGGCTTGGAGAATTCCAGCACCAGCAAACGGCCGCCAGGCTTGAGCACGCGCAGCATCGAGCGCAGGGCATCTTCCTTGTGGGTCACGTTGCGCAGGCCGAAGGCGATGGTCACGCAGTCGAAATGGTTGTCCGGGAACGGCAGCTTTTCCGCGTCGGCCTGGACGAATTCGACGTTGCCGGCCACACCGAGGTCCAGCAGGCGGTCACGACCGACCTTGAGCATGGATTCGTTGATGTCGGCCAATACGACCTGGCCGGTCGGGCCTACCAGGTGCGAGAATTTTTTGGTCAGGTCGCCAGTGCCGCCGGCGATGTCGAGCACGCGGTTACCGGCACGAACGCCCGACAGTTCGATCGCGAAACGCTTCCACAGACGGTGCATGCCGCCCGACAGAAGGTCGTTCATCAGGTCGTACTTGGCGGCTACCGAGTGGAAAACCTCAGCGACTTTTTCCGCTTTCTGGCTTTCCGGAACGTTTTTGAAGCCGAAGTGAGTGGTGGGTTCGGCATCGCTGCCTTTGCGCTGATCAGTCATATCGCTGTCACCAAAAGAGAATGCGCGACATTCTAATCCCCAAGGCATGCTTTGTCTTGGCAAGGCTGAAGGTAAGATGGGCAACCATCGGGACGTTTTGACGCAGCAGAGGTCAAGATGCCTCGGGAAAGCATCCATAAAGCAGGAGTCATTTGATGGCCCGTATTAGTGTTGAACGTGCCCATGGCCTGGGTAAGGCAGCGGCTCGCGAAAAGGCCGACAAGCTGGCGCAGAAACTTTCCGATCAGTATGGCCTGGAGCCGCAGTGGTCCGGCGATACCCTGAACCTCAAGCGCTCGGGTGTGAAGGGCGCGGTGCATGTCAGTGAAAATTCGATCAAGGTCGACGTGGAGCTGGGCCTGATGATGTCGGCCATGAGCGGCATGATCAAAGCGGAAATCGAAAAGGCGCTGGATAAAGCGTTGGTCTGACTCGGTTTCCGCGTGAACCGAGATCCCATGTGGGAGCGAGCCTGCTCGCGATGAGGGAGTGTCAGTCGACATTCATTTTGACTGATGAATCGCTATCGCGAGCAGGCTCGCTCCCACATTTGTTTTGTGGTGCACCTGACCTTTCATGTCAGTTGTTAGGGTGCCGTTTCTAATTTTTCTCCCTACTTTGTGCCAGAGCCCGACACTTATCCGGGCAGTTCCTCAAACCTTCTGCGCGTGAGGTGCACCATGGCCAAAGTTATTTTGAAGAAAAAAATCGACCCGTCGACCAGCACGCTGAGCGACGTCAAATCCTATGCCCGCAAGATCTGGCTGGCAGGCCTGGGTGCCTACACCAAGGTCGGCCAAGAGGGTAGCGAGTACTTTCAAGAGCTGATCAAAGCGGGTCAGGTTGTTGAAAAGAAAGGCAAAAAGGTAGTCGCTGAGAAACTTGAAGCGGCCAATGCCGAGATCGATGAAGCCAAGAGTGAAGTCAGCACTTTCAAAGGCCGCGTCGAAGTTCAACTCGACAAGGTCGAGAAGGCGTTTGACACGCGTGTCGCAAGTGCCTTGAATCGTATCGGTATTCCGTCTAAACATGACGTTGAGGCACTCTCTGCTAAGCTCGATGAGCTGACGGCATTGCTCGAACGTGTCGCGCGTAAATCTTAAGGAGAACGGGATGGCTGTTAAAAAGAACACCGAAAAAGAAGGCAGCTCGTGGATCGGGAAGGTTGAAGATTACTCCCGAAAAATCTGGCTGGCTGGTTTAGGCGTGTACTCGAAGATCGACACTGACGGCAGCAAACTCTTCGATGCATTGGTTAGGGACGGCGAGAAAGCCGAGAAGCTCACCAAGAGCGCTGTTGGCAAGACTGTCGACGCCGCCAAGGACTCCGCTTCTTCGGCCAAATCGCGTATCAGCGGCGTGAAAGATCGCGCACTGGGCAAGTGGGATGAGCTGGAAGGCGCTTTCGACAAGCGTCTGAACAGCGCCATTTCGCGTCTGGGCGTACCGAGCCGCAACGAAGTCAAGGCACTGCACAGCAAGGTCGATACCCTGACCAAGCAAATCGAAAAACTGACCGGTGCCAAGGTTGCGCCTGTTGCGGCGAAAACCGCGGCAGCCAAGCCGGCCGCCAAAACCGCAGCCAAGCCACTGGCAAAAGCAGCGGCTAAACCTGCTGCCAAACCTGCGGCTAAAACTGCAGCCGCCAAACCGGCCGCGGCCAAACCAGCCGCCGCCAAGCCTGCAGCGAAAACTGCAGCGGCCAAGCCGGCAGCCATCAAGCCAGCAGCCAAACCGGCCGCGGCGAAAAAACCAGCGGTGAAAAAGCCGGCCGCTCCAAAAGCTGCCGCGCCAAAACCAGCAGTGGCAGCTGCCAAACCGGCAACGCCGGCAGCTCCGGTCAGCGCATCGAACTCCGCTACCGCACCGACCCCTGCTGTCACCCCGACTGCCGCGCCAGCTCCATCGACGCCAACCAGTCAGTCCTGATTCTCAGGGCTCAAGAAAACGCCCGGCCTGTGAAGGTCGGGCGTTTTTGTTTGTGCGCGAATCTCTGAGCGACACAAGCCCACTGTAGGAGCGAGCTTGCTCGCGATGGTATTGCAGGCGCTGAGTAGCGTCGGCTGTACCTTTTTCGCGAGCAAGCTCGCTCCTACAGGGGGGCGTTGTGGTCAGGATTATTCGTGGTCTTCCAGATACTCCATCGCCATCTGCTCGGTCGCAGCCTTCATCGACGGCAGCAGGTGCGGTGCCACCAGCATCATGATCTGGTAAACCACCAATCGCACCTCGCCCTGACGATCAAGAATCCGCTGGTAATCCAGCGAGAACAGCAGCGTCATGGTGATCTGCTCCACCAGTTGCCCCAGTGCCTGGGTATCGCTGACCAGCAGCCCTTGCGCCTGCAATCGTGCCAGCAGCGATGCCAGTGTGCGCTTGAGTGCATTGAGCAGGTTGCGAATGCCCTTGGCCAGTTTCGGCAGGCGCCCGGCGAGGTTCGACAGGTCCTGGAACAGGAACCGGTAGTGGGACAGGCGTTCGACGATCAGGTGCAGGAACAGCCAGTATTCTTCGGGCGCCAGTTCGGCATCGGCCGGTGGGTCGAGCAAGGGCGCCAGTTCGCCCTGGAAGCGCTCGAACAGCCCGAGAATCAGCGGTTCCTTGCCGTGGAAGTGGTAGTAGAGGTTGCCCGGGCTGATGCCCATTTCATTGGCAACTTCCATGGTGGAGACATTCGGTTCGCCCTTTTGATTGAACAACTGCAGGGCACATTCGAGGATCCGGTCGCGGGTTTTCATCCAGTCTTCTTAATGATCGGGTCTTGCCACGGCCGGCAGAGGCCGTGGCTCGTTGAACGTCAGCGCACGCGTACGTAAGTACCGGGTGCTGCCTCCATCGGTGGATAGTTCTGATTGCCGAGCGCCATGTGGGTCTCCTTCTGCGCGCCGGAACGTTCCTGAATCCAGCTCAGCCATTGGGTCCACCAGCTGCCATCGACATGCTTGGCGTCGTAGTACCAGGCTCGGGGGTCGCTGCTCAGTTTGCCGTTCTCGACGTAGTTGGCTTTCGGGTTGCTCGGCGGGTTGAGGATGCTCTGCACATGACCGCTGTTGGACAGCACGAAGCGCCGCTCGCCACCGAGCAACAGCGTCGAGCGATACACCGCGTCCCACGGCGTGATGTGATCGTTGATGCCGGCGACGCTGAAGCTGTCGACAGTAACCTTCTGCAAGTCGATCGGCGTGCCACACACTTCCAGCCCGCCCGGGTGGGTCAGCGGGTTGTGCTTGAAGAAGTCCAGCAGGTCGCCATGTAGGGCGGCCGGCAGGCGCGTGTTGTCGTTGTTCCAGTAGAGAATGTCGAACGCCGGTGGCTCCTTGCCCAACAGGTAGTTGTTGACGAAGTAGCTCCAGATCAAATCGTTGGGGCGCATCCAGGCGAAGACCTTGGCCATGTCGCGGCCGTCCAGTACACCCCGCTGATAGGAGCGGCGCTTGGCAGCCTCCAGAGTCTGCTCGTCGGCGAACAGCGTCGCAGGGCTGTCCATCTGACTGTCGAGCAGGCTCACCAGGTAAGTCGCGCTGGACACCCTGCGCAGCTGCCGCTTGGCCTGCAAGTGACCTTGCAACGCGGCAATGGTCAGCCCGCCGGCGCAGGCGCCCATCAGGTTGACCTCGCGTGCACCGGTGATCGCCCGGCAGACATTCATGGCCTCTTCCACGGCTTCCACGTAGGTCGAAAGCCCCCATTCGCGATGGCGCACATCCGGGTTGCGCCAGCTGATCATGAAAGTTTGCAGGCCGTTTTTCAGGGCGTACTGGACGAAGCTGTTATGGGGGCTCAGATCGAAAATGTAGTACTTGTTGATTTGCGGCGGCACCACCAGCAGGGGCTTGGAATACTGCTTTTCGCTCATCGGCTTGTACTGGATCAACTCCAGCAGCTCGTTGCGAAACACCACGGCACCGGTGGTGGTGGCGACCGTCTTGCCGACCTCGAACGCTTGCTTGGTGACTTGCCGGGGCAGGCCATCGTTGTGCAGCAGATCGTCCACCAAATGGCCGATGCCACGCACCAGGCTGTTACCGCCGGAATTGAACAGTTCCTTGACCGCCAGTGGATTGAGCAGGGTGTTGGAGGGTGATACGGCGTCGTTCAGCAGGGCGAAAGCGAAGTGGGCGCGGGCGCGGTCGTCCGGGCTCATGTCGCTCTCGTCGATCCAGCTCTTGACCTGTTTCTGCCAGCTCAGATAGGCCTGCAGGCTACGGCGATAAAACGGGTTGAGGCTCCACGCCGGATCGGCGAAGCGAGCATCTTGCGGGTTGGTCGGGTGCAGGGTTTCGCCCAGCAGCACACGGCCAAGCTGACCGCCGAGTTTGAGGGCATGTCGGGCACTGTGTACCGGATTGCGCAAGCCATGGGCGGCCACACTGCGCAGGGTCGACAACAGATCCCGACCACGCAGGCCGGTAATCGCACTCTGTGCATTGATGAACGCGGCGGGAGTCGGTAGGGAATCCCTCGCTGGTTTCTCGCGCATGAGTCAACACTCCTTCGTCTTCAGGCCAAAAACAAATACACCGAACCAGAACACCATAGACGCTGTAACGGATTGTTGCGCGGCGTGGCGTCCTGCCGACCGCCGATGCAGCGGTTTAGCTGCCCAATGGCGCCGGACGCGGATGCATCACCGCGCGCTGGCGCTCCTCTTCCAGGAATTTCATGATGATCGGAGCCACCGCTTCGGCCCGGGTAATCAGGAACAGATGCCCGTCATCGATGATGTGCAACTGGGCGTTGGGAATCCGCCAGGCCAGCAAGCGCATATTGACCAACGGGATCAGTGGGTCATCGTCACCGGCCAGTACCAGGGTCGGCTGGCGGATCTTGTGCAACCAGTGGATGCTGGTCCAGCCGAGGCCGGCGAACAGCTGCCAGTAGTAACCGAGCTTGCCCGCTGAACGCACCTTGGCCGCATGGCTGGCGGCCAGCGTCGGGTCGCGACGGAACGCACCACCGTAGATCATCGGCGCAATGCGGATCACGTGGGACGGCTGGATGTAACGTCGCGGGCTGGCCATCATCCACAGCACTTTCGGTTTGCCCGGCACCATCACCGCACCCGCCGCCGTTGCGGCCAGCACGAGTTTCTTGCAGCGCTCCGGATAGTCATAAGCGAACTGTTGGGCCAGGGCGCCACCCCAGGACACGCCGATGACGTTGATTTGCCCATAGTCGAGATAGTCGAGCATCCGCGCCGTGAGTTTCGCCAGGCTCGGAAAACGATACGGCCGGTTCGGTGTCGACGAACCGCCGACGCCGGGTACGTCGAAGGCGATGACTTCCAGGTCCGGGTCCAGCGCCGCGATGAACGGGAACACCAGCTCCAGGTTGGCGCCGATGCCGTTGAAAATCAGCAGGGGCGTCAAGTGAGGCTTGCCGGGGCGTACCGCCGTGCGGAGCGTCTGGCCATCCAGATCGACGGTACGGAATATGAAGGGTTGCGGCATGCTTCTGGCCCTGTGGGTCGCTCTCTTGAATTCTTCCCCATCCCCTGTGGGAGCGAGCCTGCTCGCGATAGCGGTGTGTCAGCCAGCTCACTGGCCAAAGCTGCCGCCGCTATCGCGAGCAGGCTCGCTCCCACAGTGTGGGGCGAGGTGTGTCAGTTACCGCTCATGCACATAGGTGCCTGGCGCGGCTTCACCCGCTGGATAGGCCTTGTTGCCCAATTTCAACGGTGCTTTTTTCAGGTTGCCCGCACGCTGTGCCTGCCACGCCTGCCAGTGCAGCCACCAGGAGTCGGCGTGCTTGGTCGACTCTTCTTGCCAGTCATCGGCATTGGCGGGCATTTCGGTGCTGGTCATGTAGCGCGATTTCGGATTGCCCGGCGGGTTCAGAATGCTCTGGATGTGCCCGCTGCTGGACAGCACGAATTCAACGTTGCCGCCGAACAATTGCGCCGACTTGTAGCAGGAACGCCACGGGGTGATGTGATCGTTGGTGCCGGCCAGCGAGAAGATGTCGGCGGTGACCTTCTTCAGATCGATCGGAGTGCCGCACACTTCCAGTGCATCGGCACGGGTCAGCGGGTTACTTTTGAACATCTCGATCAGGTCGCCATGGAACGCAGCGGGCAACCGGGTGGTGTCGTTGTTCCAGAACAGAATGTCGAATACCGGCGGTTCGTTGCCCAACAGGTAGTTGTTGACCCAGTAGTTCCAGATCAGGTCGTTGGGGCGCATCCAGGCGAAGACTTTCGCCATGTCGCGGCCTTCGAGAACACCGGCCTGGTAGGAGTGGCGCTTGGCGGCTTCGAGGGTTTGCTCGTCGACGAACAGGGCCACGTCGCTGTCTAGGGTAGTGTCGAGCACGCTGACCAGCAGGGTCAGGGCGTTGACCTTGTTCTCGCCGATTGCCGCGTAGTGGCCCAACAGCGCGGTGCAGGTGATGCCGCCGGAGCAGGCACCGAGCATGTTCACGTCTTTGCTGCCGGTGATCGAGGTGACCACATCAACCGCTTCCTTGAGCGCTTCGATGTAGGTCGACAGGCCCCACTCGCGCTGCTCCTTGGTCGGGTTGCGCCAGCTGACGATGAAGGTCTGCACGTTGTTGCGCAGGCAGAACCGCGCCAGGCTCTTTTCCGGACTCAGGTCGAAAACGTAGAACTTGTTGATCTGCGGCGGTACCACCAGCAGTGGGCGTTCATGCACCTGTTCGGTGATCGGCTTGTACTGGATCAGCTCCAGCACGTCGTTGCGAAAGACCACTGCACCCTCGGTCACGCCAAGGGTCTTGCCGACCTCGAATGCGCCCATGTTGACCTGGCTCGGCATGCCGCCGTTATGCACCAGGTCCTTGGCCAGATGCGAGAGGCCATCGAGCAGGCTTTTACCACCGGTTTCGAAGAAGCGCTTGACCGCCGCCGGGTTGGCCGCCGTGTTGGTCGGGGCGAAGGCTTCGGTCATCAGGTTGATCACAAAGTGCCCACGGCTGACGTCCTTGGGCGGCAGGTTGCTGTCGCCGATCCAGTCGTGGAGTTCCTTGCGCCACGCCAGGTAGGTTTGCAGATAACGTTTGTAGAGCGGGTTCTGGCTCCAGGCCGGATCCGCAAAGCGACGGTCATCGCTACCCGGTTGCAGCTCGGATTTACCGAACAGCACGTTCTTGAGTTCAAGGCCGAAATGCGCGACATGTTTGGCGCTGTGAATCGGTTGTTTGATGGCCTGCCTGAGCACCATTCGAGCAGAAGCCAGTAGATCCTTTCCACGCAGTCCAACGACAGGATTCAGCCCCAAGGTGTTTTCCGAGGCTTGACTCTTCAAGTCATCGTTATTCTTGTTACTCATCTACGACGCTCCATTGTCCTGAGACGAGTACCGGGTCCTGCTGTGTAGTCACACAGCCAATGCCAGGTACTACTGCTCGGGGTGACCGTTAATACTGCATCGCTGCTTTTTTAATGCAGAGAGCACTGCAGGGAACTTGCCAGTTCCATTGGTTACCCGAGTTTAATTTTTTTCGCAAGCAGGCCAATCGGCGGCCCTGAAGCGGAGCATTCAAACAGATGAAATTAGAAAATGCCCTCTAAAGAGCGAGAGGCTCGGATTAGAGCATCAGTTTGACGATGGATTCGTTCGGATCGCGGGTTTTTCCGGCGGCTTTGAGCTCGGCCAGATAATCTTCCCAGAGTGCGTCATAACGTCGCCCCAGCTCGTACAGATATTCCCAGGTGAACAGACCACTGTCGTGACCATCATCGAAGGTCAGTTTCAGTGCGTACTGACCGGCCGGTTCTACCTTGGTGAGGCCGACGTTGATCTTGCCGAATTGCAGGATGGGTTTGCCGTGGCCCTGGACCTCGGCGGAAGGAGAGTGCACGCGCAGGAACTCGGCGGGCAGGGTGTATTCCTCGCCGGACGCGTATTTCAGCGACAGGGTTTTCGAGGCTTTGTGCAGCTTGATGTCGGTGGGAAGCATAGAAAGAGCCTTGGGTGGCGAGCTACAAGCTTCAAGCTTAACTCCATCAGCTTGACGCTTGTAGCTTGCAACTTGAAGCTTACAAAATATAACGGGACAGGTCTTCGTTCTGCGCCAATTCGCCCAGGTGGCTGTTGACGTAGTCGGCGTCGATCTGGATCACCTTGCCGTCATGAACGCTGGCCAGGTCGCCGGCGCTGAACGACACCTCTTCGAGCAGGCGCTCAAGCAGGGTGTGCAGGCGACGGGCACCGATGTTTTCGGTTTTCTCGTTGACCTGCCAGGCGATCTCCGCGATGCGCTTGATGCCGCTCGGCTGGAACTCGATGCCCAGGCCTTCGGTTTTCAGCAGTGCGCAATATTGCTCGGTGAGCGAAGCGTGAGGCTCGCTGAGGATGCGTTCGAAATCCTCAGGGCTCAGGGCCTTGAGTTCGACACGGATCGGCAGGCGGCCTTGCAGCTCGGGCACCAGGTCGCTCGGCTTGCTCAAGTGGAAGGCACCGGAGGCGATGAACAGGATGTGGTCGGTCTTGACCATGCCCAGCTTGGTGTTGACGGTGCAGCCTTCGATCAGCGGCAGCAGGTCGCGCTGCACGCCTTCGCGGGACACATCGACGCCACCGGAATTGCCACGCTTGGCGACCTTGTCGATTTCGTCGATGAACACGATGCCGTGCTGCTCGACCGCTTCCAGGGCCTTGGCCTTCAACTCTTCATCGTTGACCAGGCGGCTGGCTTCTTCGTCACGCACCAGCTTGAGCGCTTCCTTGACTTTGAGCTTGCGGGCTTTCTTCTTGCCCTTGCCCATGTTGGCAAACAGGCTTTGCAGCTGGTTGGTCATTTCTTCCATGCCCGGTGGCGCGGAGATATCGACGCCGGCCATTTCGGCGACTTCGATTTCGATCTCCTTGTCATCCAGCTGACCTTCGCGCAGGCGCTTGCGGAACAACTGGCGGGTGTTGGAATCGGCAGTCGGGGCGTCGTCGTTGCTGAAGCCCATGCGTGCCGGTGGCAGCAGGGCGTCGAGGATGCGCTCTTCAGCGGCGTCTTCGGCGCGGTGGCGAACCTTGACGATTTCCTGTTCGCGCAGCAGCTTGATCGCGGCATCGGCGAGGTCACGAATGATCGATTCGACGTCGCGGCCGACATAGCCGACTTCGGTGAACTTGGTCGCTTCGACCTTGATGAACGGCGCATTGGCCAGTTTTGCCAGGCGACGGGCGATCTCGGTTTTACCGACACCGGTCGGGCCGATCATCAGGATATTCTTGGGTGTTACTTCAACGCGCAGCTCTTCTGGCAGCTGCATGCGCCGCCAGCGGTTGCGCAGGGCAATGGCGACGGCGCGCTTGGCATCGTCCTGGCCGATGATGTGGCGGTTGAGTTCGTGGACGATTTCACGGGGAGTCATGGACATAATATTCAATGGACCTCAAGCAAGAATGAGCCGTGGTGCGATGGCTGCACGGGCTTACTCGGCGCAGTCCTGCTCCTCAATGGTCTGGGTGTGGTTGGTGAATACACAGATGTCGGCGGCGATGCCGAGGGCGGTTTCGACGATTTCCCGGGCCGACAGATCGGTTTTCTTCAGCAGCGCGCTGGCAGCGGCCTGGGCGTAACCGCCGCCGGAACCCATGGCGATCAGGCCTTCTTCGGGCTCAACCACATCGCCGTTGCCGGTGATGATCAGGGAGGCGTCTTTGTTGGCGACGGCGAGCATGGCTTCGAGGCGGCTCAGGGAGCGGTCGGTGCGCCATTCTTTGGCGAGTTCGACGGCGGCGCGCACTAGGTGACCCTGGTGTTTTTCAAGCTGGCCTTCGAAGCGTTCGAAGAGGGTAAAGGCGTCAGCGGTGGCGCCGGCAAAACCGGCGATGACCTGACCGTGGTACAGGCGACGAACTTTTTTCGCGTTACCTTTCATCACGGTATTACCAAGGGAAACCTGGCCGTCGCCGCCCATGACGACTTTGCCGTGGCGGCGAACTGAAACGATGGTGGTCAAGGGAAGAGTCTCCACGCAGCTGGGCGAAAATGCCTTATGCAAACTCATATGGGGGTGGTGGAGCGTTTTTCAACTGTAGGACGGGAGAGGGGACGAGTGGTGTGTTGTGATGGTGATGGGTTGTCGCTGAAACAATTGTGGCGAGGGAGCTTGCTCCCGCTTGGCTGC
The DNA here is from genome assembly GCF_019955895.1 of Pseudomonas sp. GL-B-12. Classification (NCBI taxonomy): domain Bacteria; kingdom Pseudomonadati; phylum Pseudomonadota; class Gammaproteobacteria; order Pseudomonadales; family Pseudomonadaceae; genus Pseudomonas; species Pseudomonas sp. GL-B-12. Next base: position 26,649 of record NZ_JAHBCX010000024.1, on the reverse strand, counting down.
GAAGCAGCCACAAACCCGGTCTATGCGGTCTACCTGATGGACCGCAAATGCAGGTTTTGGGAGTGCTGCGCACTCCAGCGGGAGCAAGCTCCCTCGCCACAGGGGGCGTTATCGGCTTTGGCGTTGTTGTAACAGCAAGTTGCTAAAGCCTGCGCCGGCCAATTGTTTCTGCGCCGTGGTCAGTTGTTCGCGGTTGCTGAACGGTCCGACCAGCACCCGATACCAGGTTTCGTCCTTCACCGTGCCGGACTCAACCGCCACGGCCTGGCCCAACAGAATGATCTGCGCCCGAACCTTGTCCGCATCAGTCTCTTTGCGGAACGAGCCAGCCTGCAGGAAAAACTTCGTCACAGGCGCAGCCTTGACCGGTGGCGCAGGAGGCGGAGTAATCCCGGCCAAAGCAGCCTGGGCGCGCGCGGTGTCGATCTTCGCCGCTTCGGCCGGGGTGACCGGCGTGGTCGGGATGGCCGGCACTTGCGGCGTCGGCAGGGTTTTTTCCGGCACGGCATCCGGCGGCACGATGACTTCCGATTCCGGCAGCAAGGTGTAGAAGTCGTACTTCGGCTTCACCGGTTGCGTCGGGCTCGGCGGGGTCTTGTTGGCCTCGGCGATCTTGCTGGCTTTCTGCTGTTGCTGTTGCTCGACTTTTTCACGCTTGACCGTGTCGCTGCCCTTGCCCGGTTCCAGCTTCATCAGGAATACGATGAAAGCGCCGACCGTCAGGCCGATGGCCATCCACAGCCAGCCCGGGATCGGTTGCTTTGCAGGAGCTTGGTAACGGCTGGCGCCACGCTTGGGTGCAGGTTTTTTCTTGGCAGCCAACTTACATACGCTCCAGAGTTTCCAGGCCCAAGAGTTCCAGGCCTTGCTTGAGAGTGCGTCCGGTCAGCGCGGCGAGGCGCAGGCGACTCTGCATTTGTGCCGGGGTATCGGCGGCGAGGATCGGGCAGTTCTCGTAGAAGCTGGAGAACAGGCCTGCGACGTCGTACAGGTAAGTGCAAAGGATGTGCGGGGTGCCTTTTTCGGACACGTTGTTCAGGATCTCGCCAAACTGCGCGAGCTTCGCCGCCAGTTCGTGTTCGTGCGCCGCTTCGAGGACGATCTGGCCGTCGACTTCGCTGAAGTCCTTGCCGAGCTTGCGGAACACGCCGGCCACGCGGGTGTAGGCGTACAGCAGGTACGGTGCGGTGTTGCCTTCGAAATTGAGCATCAGGTCGAAGTTGAAGCTGTAGTCGCTGGTGCGGTGCTTGGACAGGTCAGCGTATTTCACTGCTCCGATGCCCACCACCTTGGCGATGTTGCGCAGCTCAGTCTCGGCCAGTTCAGGGTTCTTGTCCTTGACCAGGGTGTAGGCGCGCTCCTGGGCTTCGGTCAGCAGGTCGATCAGCTTCACGGTGCCGCCATCACGGGTCTTGAACGGACGACCGTCAGCGCCGTTCATGGTGCCGAAGCCCATGTGTTCCATTTCCATTGGATGGGTCACGAAACCGGCCTTGCGCGCCACGGCGAACACTTGCTGGAAGTGCAGGGCCTGACGCTGGTCGACGAAGTACAGCGCACGGTCGGCCTTGAGCTTGCCGCTGCGGTAGCGCACGGCCGCCAGGTCGGTGGTGGCGTAGAGGTAGCCGCCGTCAGCCTTGACGATGATCACCGGCAGCGGGTCGCCGTCGGCGTTCTTGAACTCGTCGAGGAACACGCACTGGGCGCCGTTGCTCTCGACCAGCATGCCTGCGGCCTTCAAGTCGTTGACCACGTTGATCAGGTCGTCGTTGTAGGCGCTTTCGCCCATCACGTCGGCCATGGTCAGTTTGACGTTGAGCAGTTCGTAGATCTTCTGGCAGTGGGACAGCGAGATGTCCTTGAACTTGGTCCACAGCGCCAGGCAATCGGCGTCGCCGGCCTGCAACTTGACCACCAGGCCACGGGCGCGGTCGGCGAACTCTGCGGATTCGTCGAAGCGTTGCTTGGCGGCGCGGTAGAAGTTCTCCAGGTCCGACAGCTCGTCGCTGGTGATCGGGTTTTCCTGCAGGTAAGCCATCAGCATGCCGAACTGGGTGCCCCAGTCGCCGACGTGGTTCTGACGGATCACGGTGTCGCCGAGGAATTCCAGCACGCGGGCCACGCCGTCGCCGATGATGGTCGAGCGCAGGTGGCCGACGTGCATCTCTTTGGCCAGGTTCGGTGCCGACAGGTCAACCACGGTGCGCTGCACCGGGCCAGCCTTGCGCACGCCGATGTGGGCGTCGGCCAGGGCGGCGTCCAGGCGGGTCGCCAGGGCGTCGGTGTTCTGGAAGAAGTTCAGGAAGCCCGGGCCGGCGATTTCGGTCTTGGCGACATTTTCGTCAGCCGGCAGCGCGGCAATGATTTTTTCCGCCAGATCGCGGGGCTTCATGCCGGCCGGCTTGGCCAGCATCATGGCGATGTTGCTGGCGAAGTCGCCGTTCTTCTTGTCGCGGGAGTTTTCCACCTGGATCGCCGGCGACAGGCCTTCAGGCAACACACCTTCGTTGACGAGTTGGGTGATGGCTTGTTGGATCAGCTGGCGAATGGTGTCTTTCATGGTCTTCTCTTTCGACCGCAGGCGCGGCGGCGCATCATGCGCTGGTGGAAAAACTGGGCATTATCCGTTGCGAAGACGGGCTTGCCAACCTTAGCAGGCAGGATATGGATGTGTGGTGACAATTAGGGCCTCTTCGCGAGCAAGTCGAATTGTCGCACCGCCGCTCCCACAGGTTTTGAGGTGGATACAAAATGTAGTTCCACCCGAGAACCACTGTGGGAGCGGGCTTGCTCGCGAAAGCGATCTCAAAATCAATATAGATCTACGGGATCAACATCCAAAGACCAGCGCACCGCCCGCCCGCTCGGCATCTGCTCCAGCACCAGCAACCAACTGGCCAGCAATCGATGCAAGGGTGCCCGCGCCGTAGCCTGCAACAACAGCTGCGCACGATAACGCCCGGCCCGGCGCTCCATCGGTGCGGGGACCGGTCCCAATAATTCGATCCCCGTCAGATTCTGCTCGACCAGCAAACGCTCCGCCTCGCTGCACGCCTCATCCAGGAAACCTTCGGCCTGACCCGGTTTATGCGCCTCGGCCCGCAGCAGCGCCAGGTGCGCAAACGGCGGCAATCCGGCCGCACGACGTTCGCTCAAGGCCTGTTCGGCAAAGGCGAAATAGCCTTGCTCGGTCAATTGCACCAGCAGCGGATGGTCGGCCAGGTGCGTCTGGATAATCACCTTGCCCGGCTCTTCGGCGCGACCTGCGCGACCAGCGACCTGGACGATCAGCTGCGCCATGCGCTCGCTGGCGCGGAAGTCGCCGGAGAACAGGCCACCGTCGGCGTCAAGGATCGACACCAGCGTCACCCGTGGAAAGTGGTGACCTTTGGCAAGCATCTGCGTGCCGATCAGGATGCACGGCTGGCCTTTTTGAATGGTTGCGAACAACTGGTTCATCGCATCCTTGCGCGATGTGCTGTCGCGGTCGACCCGCAGCACCGGATAGTCCGGGAACAGAATCGCCAGGCGCTCCTCGGCCCGTTCGGTGCCGGCGCCAACGGGGCGCAGATCGACCTTGTTGCACTTCGGGCACTGGCGCGGCACGCGTTCGACGTAGCCGCAATGGTGGCAGCGCAACTCGCCGTAACGCTGATGCACGGTCATCCGTGCATCGCAACGCTGGCATTCGGACATCCAGCCACAGTCATGGCACAGCAGGGTCGGGGCGAAGCCGCGGCGGTTGAGGAATACCAGGACTTGTTGTCCGGCGGCCAGGGTCTGGCCGATGGCTTGTTGCATCGGCCCGGAAATGCCGCTGTCCAGCGGGCGGCTTTTGACATCCAGACGCAGGAAGCGTGGCTGTTTGGCGCCGCCGGCGCGCTCGGTCAAGCGCAGCAGCCCGTAGCGGCCGGTGTAGGCGTTGTGCAGGCTTTCCAGCGAAGGGGTGGCGGAGCCGAGGACAATCGGGATGTTTTCCTGTCGCGCCCGCACCAATGCCAGATCACGGGCGTGGTAGCGCAAACCTTCCTGCTGTTTATAGGAGCCGTCGTGCTCTTCGTCGATGATGATCAGGCCGGGGTTCTTCATCGGTGTGAACAGGGCCGAGCGGGTGCCGATGATGATATCGGCCTCACCGTCCCGGGCGGCCAGCCAGGCCTCGAGGCGTTCGCGGTCATTGACCGCCGAATGGATCAGCGCGATACGGGCATTGAAACGCTGCTCGAAGCGCGCCAGGGTCTGCGGGCCGAGGTTGATTTCCGGGATCAGCACCAGCGCCTGCTTGCCGGCCTCCAGGGTTTCGCGGATCAACTGTAGATAGACTTCGGTCTTGCCGCTGCCGGTGACGCCGGCCAGCAGGAACGCGTGATAACTGTCGAAGCCGGCGCGAATCGCCTCATAGGCGGCGCGCTGCTCCGGATTCAGCGGGAGTTCCGGTTGCGCCAGCCAGTGTTCGTGGCGTGCGCCCGGGGCGTGCCGGCGGATCTCGACCTGCACCAGATCCTTGGCCAGCAGCAAATCCAGGCTGTCCTTGCTCAGCATCAGTTTGCTCAGCAATTGATGGGCGACGCCGTGGGGATGCTGGGCCAGCGTGGCCAGGGCTTCGCGCTGGCGCGGGGCGCGGGCGATGCGCGGATCGTCGAGGCTGGCCCCCGGCGCGGCGGACCAGAAACGCTCCTGGCGTGCTTCGGCCAGCTCACCCTGGCGCAGCAAAACCGGCAGCGCCCAACTCAAGGTGTCGCCGAGGCTGTGCTGGTAATACTGGGACGTCCACAGGCACAGCTTGAACAGCGCGGGTGGCAGCGGTGGCGTAGCGTCGAGCAGGGCCAGGGCCGGCTTGAGTTTCTCGACCGGCACTTCGCTGGTGTCGGTGACTTCCACCAGAATCCCGATCATCTCCCGTCGGCCGAACGGCACCCGCAGGCGCATGCCAGGATGCAGATGGGCGCGCAGGACGCCGGCCGGAGCGCGGTAGTCGAACAGGCGGCGCAGCGGCGAAGGCAGGGCGAGGCGCAGAATGGCGTCGGGCACGCGGGGGGATCTCGATTAGCAGGCAACAAAAGAAGGGGTGGACGCAGATCAATTGTGGGAATGCGCTTGAGGCCGGGAGCCTAGCAGACGGTCGGTCTCAGGGACAGCTTGCGTGAATGGGATTGTCTGGTAGAATCCGCGGCCTAATTACGTGCGGTATTCAACAATAGTGTTGGGTGGCGGCACGCTAGCCTGAGGAAAACACCATGAAAGCGGATATCCATCCAGAATACCCAGCAGTTGCTGTTACCTGCAGCTGCGGCAACAAGTTCGAAACCCGTTCGACCTTCGGCAAAGCCCTGGCGATCGACGTTTGCAACGAATGCCACCCGTTCTACACCGGTAAGCAGAAGACTCTGGACACTGGCGGCCGCGTTCAGCGCTTCGCCGACCGTTTCGGTGCTTTCGGCGCGAAAAAGGCCTAAGGCCAATCAACTTGGGAAGCCGTTCCGGTTTTTCCATGCTGATGAAAAAGGCGTCCCTCGCGGGCGCCTTTTTTGTGTCCGCGATTTGGCTATCCAGCGCCCAGGCGTTTTGCCCGGCACCCAGCGGCCTGACGCCCGTCGCGGTGCAGCGGGTGGTGGACGGCGACACTCTGCGCCTGAGCGATGGCCGCAGCGTGCGCATGATCGGCTTGAACACGCCGGAGCTAGGCAAGAATGGCCGCTCTGACGAACCGTTCGCCGTGGTCGCGCGCAAGCGGCTCGAAGCCCTGGTGGCGGCGAGTGATGGGCAGGTTGGTTTGCTGCCAGGTAAAGAAAGCAAAGACCATTACGGTCGCACCCTGGCCCATGTCTACGGTGCCGATGGCGCCAACCTTGAAGCGCAAATGTCGCCGAAGGCCTGGGTTTCCAGGTGGCCGTGGCGCCGAATGTCGATCTTGTCGCCTGTCAGCAAGCTGCGGAACGCAGCGCCCGCCAGGCTGGGCTCGGTGTATGGCGCCAGTCGCCTGTACTGAAAGCGGAGCAGATCAGCACTTCCGGTTTTGCCGTGCTCAGCGGTCGTGTGAGCAAGGTTCAGCGCAATCGTGGCGGGGTTTGGATCGAGTTACAGGATTCGGTTGTATTGCGCATTGCGCCCAATCTCCTGGGGCGGTTCGATGCAGCTACGCTGGAAAGGCTCGAGGGCAAGCAAATCGAGGCGCGCGGCTGGGTCCTGGATCGTTCGCGGCGTGGCGGTCTCAAGGAGGGTCAGGCACGCTGGATGTTGCCCTTGACCGACCCGGCGATGCTTCAAACGGCGCAGTGATAAAGAATTGTAGACATTTTTTCTGTCGATTGTGAACAGTCTATCCCTTGTGTTCCGTGGCTCTTGGCCCAAAGTCGTAGGGCCGGGCGCTTGACAGGGGTGACCGGTCAGTCTTGTGGGGACTTTGCGAGGCGCGTATCCTCGCTGACCAGTCTGTCCAACAGTAAAAGCGGAATGCCAAAATGTCTGATCTGAAAACTGCCGCTCTCGAATATCACGCCAATCCTCGTCCAGGGAAGCTGAGTGTCGAGCTCACCAAGGCCACTGCTACCGCTCGCGACCTGTCGCTGGCCTACAGCCCGGGCGTAGCCGAACCAGTCCGCGAGATCGCCCGCGATCCTGAACTGGCCTACAAGTACACCGGCAAAGGCAACCTGGTTGCAGTCATTTCCGATGGCACCGCGATTCTCGGCCTGGGTAACCTCGGCCCATTGGCTTCCAAGCCAGTGATGGAAGGTAAAGGCGTGCTGTTCAAGCGCTTCGCCGGTATCGACGTTTTCGACATCGAAGTCGACTCCGAAAGCCCGCAAGCCTTCATCGACACCGTCAAGCGCATCTCCATCACCTTCGGTGGCATCAACCTGGAAGACATCAAGGCACCAGAGTGCTTTGAAATCGAACGCGCTCTGATCGAGCAGTGCGATATTCCGGTATTCCACGATGACCAGCACGGCACCGCTATCGTGACCGCGGCCGGCATGATCAACGCCCTGGAAATCGCTGGCAAAACCCTGCCGGAAGCCAAGATCGTCTGCCTGGGTGCCGGCGCCGCCGCCATCTCCTGCATGAAGTTGCTGGTGAGCATGGGCGCCAACATCGAAAACATCTACATGGTCGACCGTACCGGCGTGATCCACTCCGGCCGTGACGACCTGAACCAGTACAAGGCTGTGTTCGCTCACGCGACCGACAAGCGCACCCTGGCTGACGCCCTGCAAGGCGCTGACGTGTTCGTTGGCCTGTCCGGCCCGAACCTGCTGAGCGCTGAAGGCCTGCTGTCGATGGCGCCTAACCCGATCGTGTTCGCCTGCTCCAACCCGGATCCGGAAATCGCCCCGGAACTGGCGCACGCCACCCGTAACGACGTGATCATGGCCACCGGTCGTTCCGACTACCCGAACCAGGTCAACAACGTACTGGGCTTCCCGTTCATCTTCCGTGGTGCCCTGGACGTTCGCGCCAAGCGCATCAACGAAGAAATGAAAGTGGCTGCGGCCAACGCCCTGCGTGAACTGGCCAAGCTGCCAGTACCTCAGGAAGTGTGCGATGCCTACGGCGGCATCAAGCTGGAATTCGGTCGTGAGTACATCATTCCGAAGCCAATGGATGCCCGTTTGATCACCCTGATCTCCGATGCCGTGGCTAAAGCCGCCATCGAGACCGGCGTGGCAACCCTGCCGTATCCGAAGAACTACCCGCTGAAAAGCGTGGATGACGTATTCAACGGCTAAGCCGTTGTAGCGCTTCAACGAAAAGCCCCGGCTTGTGAGAGTCGGGGCTTTTTTGTGCCTGACAGTTTTGTGCCGCCTGTCAGGGCCTCTTCGCGGGCAAGTCGAATCGTCGCACCGCCGCTCCCACAGGTTCGGTGGCGTACATAGATTTTTTGTTCGACGCGGGCACTGTGGGAGCGGGCTTGCCCCCGAAGAGGCCGGGCCAGACAACATCAAAACCGGCAGGCAAAAAAAGCCCCGCACTTCTTTCGAAGACGGGGCTTTTCAGTATTGCGGCGATCAGAACAAATCGATCGGCGCCGCTTCATCCGCTGGCAGCGGGCTGCCAGGTGCCAGGCCGTTACCCAGTTCGTTCCCCGACGGTGGCGTATCTTCGACCTTGAACAATTCGAAGTAGGCCCCTGGCGTGCCCGGGCTGGCTGCGCGGCCGCTGATCGGATCGACTCGCAGGCTGAGGATGCCTTCCGGCTCCGGTTGCGTATGCGGCGGTTTGCCTTTGAGCGCGGCGCCCATGTAGTTCATCCAGATCGGCAGCGCGACGGTGCCGCCGAATTCCTTGCGGCCCAGGCTTTCCGGTTGATCGAAACCGGTCCACACCGTCGTCACATAATCGGCGTTGTAACCGGAGAACCAGGCGTCCTTGGATTCGTTGGTCGTACCGGTCTTGCCGGCAATGTCAGGGCGGCCCAAGGCCAGCGCGCGGCGACCGGTGCCGAGCTTGATCACGTCCTCAAGCATGCTGTTGAGGATGTACGTGGTGCGCCCGTCAACGACGCGTTCGGCCACGGCGGGTGCTTGTGGCGCCTGCGTAGTGCCCGGGGCTTCGCCTGGCGTTGCGTTGACCGTGAAGGCTTGAGGGGCGGGCACGGCAATGCCATCGCTGGCTGCACCGCCCTGAGGCACGCTCGGCGGATTGGCGACGAACAGCGTGTCACCGTTGCGGCTTTCGATCTTGTCGATGATGTACGGGGTGATCTTGTAGCCGCCGTTGGCGAAAGTGCTCCAGCCGGTGGCGATTTCCATTGGCGTCAAGGTCGCGGTGCCCAGTGCCAGGGACAGGTTGGGTGGCAGGTCCTGTTTGTTGAAGCCGAAGCGCGTGATGTAGTCGATGGTCTTGCCGACGCCCATCGCTTGCAGCAGGCGGATCGACACCAGGTTGCGCGACTTGTACAGCGCTTCACGCAGGCGGATCGGGCCGAGGAAGGTGTTGGTGTCGTTCTTCGGACGCCAGACCTTGTCCAGATACTCGTCGACGAACACGATCGGTGCGTCGTTCACCAGGCTGGAGGCGGTGTAGCCGCTATCCAGTGCGGCAGCGTAGACGAACGGTTTGAAGCTCGAACCCGGCTGGCGCTTGGCCTGCAATGCGCGGTTGTAGTTGCTCTGCTCGAAGGCGAAGCCGCCGACCAGCGAACGAATGGCACCGTTCTGTGGGTCCAGGGATACCAGCGCGCCCTGGGCCTGCGGGATCTGGCTGAACTTCAGCGAATTGTCCGGCTGACGCTGCACGCGAATCAGATCGCCGACCTGGGTCACGTCCGATGGTTGTTTCGGGTTGGCGCCCATGCTGTTGGTATTCAGGAACGGCCGGGCCCACTTCATGGTGTCCCAGCTCACGTGTTCCTGGCCGGTGCGGGTCAGCACTTGCAGGCCGTTCTTGTCGACCTGGGTCACGATGGCCGGTTCCAGGCCGCTGATGGTGCGTTGTTTGGTCAGCTCGGTTGCCCAGGCTTCGCGAGTCTTGCCCGGCAGCCGCGACTCTGGCCCGCGATAGCCGTGGCGTTGATCATAGGTCATCAGGCCTTCATGGACCGCAGTGTTGGCCAGTTCCTGGAGGTCGCTCGGCACCGTGGTGGTGACGCGAAAGCCTTCGGTATACGCGTCGCTGCCATAACGCCCGACCATTTCGGCACGGGCCATTTCGGCGATGTACGGGGCGTTCACTTCCGGGGTCGGCACGTGATAGCTGGCGTTCAGCGGCTCGTTGACCGCAGTGGTGTAGTCGGCCTCGCTGATTTTTCCGAGCTTGTACATGCGCCCAAGGATCCAGTCACGACGCTCCTTGCTGCGCGCCGGGTTGGCCAGCGGGTTGAAACGCGACGGCGCCTTGGGCAGGCCGGCGATCATAGCCATCTGCGCCAGGCTGACATCGCGGATCGATTTGCCGTAATAGACCTGCGCCGCCGCCTCGATGCCATAGGCGCGGTTGCCCAGGTAGATCTTGTTGACGTACAGCTCGAGGATCTCGTCCTTGGTCAGCTGACGTTCGATCTGCAGGGCCAGCAAGATTTCGGTGGTTTTGCGCGAGAAGCTGCGTTCGCTGCTCAGGAAGAAGTTCTTCGCCACCTGCATGGTGATCGTGCTGCCGCCGGACTGGATGTGTCCGCTTTTGATCAGCTGGGTCGCGGCACGCATCAGGCTGCTCGGATCGACGCCGTAGTGGTTGGCGAAATTGTCGTCTTCAGCACTTAGTAACGCATTGATGAAATTGGGGGGAATGTCGGCGAAACGGATCGGTGTGCGGCGCATTTCGCCGAACTCTGCAATCAACTTGTTATCGCTACTGTAGACCCGCAAAGGGATCTGCAACTGGATGCTTCTCAGCGCCTCCACGGACGGTAGTCCGGGACTAAGGTAAAGGTACGCCCCGCTCAGACCCAGAAGGAGTCCGCAGAAAACCGCGACGATGGACCAACCGAAAAACTTCAGCAGACGAATCAAGGCTTTTGGATATCCAGGGTAAAAATGAATTGGGCAACAGGGTTCAGGCTAAATGAGAACAACCCGCGCTTGAGCAAATGCGGAAAAAAAACGCTGGGCATTATAAGCATTTTTCTGATCGGGAGCGCGGTTGGCGCTGCTGTCAAGACGGGTGGATTGAACGCAATGGATATTGCAGAGTCCGTAACTCACGGAAAGTCATAGGGAATTGGTAGTGCCAGGACTCTTCAACAAAAAATCCAATACGCTCTTGGGAATCGATATCAGCTCCACCTCGGTGAAACTTCTGGAGTTGAGCCGTCAGGGTGAGCGCTTTCGGGTCGAGGCCTATGCGGTCGAGCCGTTGCCGGTCGGCGCGGTGATCGAAAAGAATATCGCCGAGCTCGAAGGCGTGGGGCTGACCCTCGCGCGCGCGCTGGCCAAGGCCAGAACCGGTCTAAAGAACGTGGCCGTGGCCGTGGCGGGCTCAGCGGTGATCACCAAGACCATCGAGATGGATGCCGGTCTTTCCGAGGACGAGATGGAAAGCCAGCTGAAGATCGAGGCTGATCAGTACATTCCTTATCCCCTGGACGAAGTCGCGATCGACTTTGAAGTCCAGGGCACCTCCGTGCGCAATCCGGATCGCGTCAACGTACTGCTCGCCGCTTGTCGCAAGGAAAACGTCGAAGTCCGCGAGGCAGTCCTGGCCCTGGCGGGGTTGACCGCCCGCGTGGTCGATATCGAGGCCTACGCGCTGGAGCGTTCATTCGAATTGCTGGCCAGCCGGCTCGCGGTTTCCGGGGAGCCTTTGACGGTCGCAGTGGTGGACATCGGTGCCACCATGACCACCCTGAGCGTGCTGCACAACGGGCGGATTATCTACACCCGCGAACAACTGTTCGGCGGTCGGCAGTTGACCGAGGAAATCCAGCGTCGCTATGGCCTGACGCTGGAGCAGGCGGGGCTGGCGCAAAAGCAGGGCGGCCTGCCGGATGACTATGCCGGTGAGGTCTTGCAGCCATTTCGAGAGGCACTTGTGCAGCAGGTGTCGCGCTCGTTGCAATTCTTCTTTGCCTCAGGCCAATACAGCGCCGTCGACCATGTCCTGCTGGCCGGCGGTACCGCGTCGATCCCGGGGCTGGACGGTTTGATCGAGCAGCAATTGGGTACGCCGACCCAGGTCGCGAACCCTTTTTGCGAAATGACTCTGGGCAGCAAGGTCAATGGTGCTGCCCTGGCGAGTGATGCCCCGGCGCTGATGATCGCCTGTGGTCTGGCCCTCAGGAGCTTCGACTGATGGCACGGATCAACCTTTTACCTTGGCGCGAGGAGCGGCGTGAAGTCCGCCGCAAGCGCTTCCTGCTGGTCCTGGTGGCCGTGATGGTGGGCACGATGGGCGCGGTGCTGGTCGCGAACCAGGCCATCAGCGGCGCCATCGACCGGCAAGTCGCCCGTAACGATTACATCGGCAAGCAAGTCGCCGTGGTCGATGAGCGGATCAAACAGATCAATGATCTCAAGGCGCGCCGTCAGCAACTGGTCGAGCGCATGCGCATCATCCAGGACCTGCAAGGCAATCGCCAAATCAGCGGGCGAATATTTGACCAGTTGGCGCGAGCACTGCCTGACGGCGTGTATTTCACCGAAGTGAAAATGACCGCAAAGACCTTGTCCATCACCGGCGCTGCGCAATCCAACAACCGTGTTTCAGAATTGATGCGCAATCTCGAGGCATCGGACTGGTTCGATGCGCCGAGCCTGACCGAAGTCAAGGCTACAGCTGTCGGCCAGGTGGAGCAGGCCAACGTCTTCCGGTTAACCGTTCGCCAGACTCAGCCCGCAACACCGGAGGGGGGCAAATGAGTCCGTCCGAATGGTTCGAAGGGCTGCGCAAGATCGACATCAATGACCTGGATACCAGCAACATGGGTTCCTGGCCGCCGGCGATCAAGTTTCTGGTGGCTGGTTTGCTCGTGCTTCTGGTGCTGGCCCTGGGCTACAACTTTTCCACTCGCGACCTTGTGAGCCAGCTCGATCTCAAGCGCGAGGAAGAGTCGACACTCAAGGAACAGTTCGCCGACAAAGCCCGCATGGCGGCGAATCTGGATCTCTACACCCGGCAGTTGAAGGAGATGGAGAACGCCTTCGGCGTGCTGTTGCGGCAACTGCCCGGCGACACCGAAGTGCCCGGCTTGCTGGAAGACATCACGCGTACGGGCCTGGGCAGTGGCCTGGAGTTCGAAGAGATCAAGTTGCTGCCGGAGGTCGCCCAGCCGTTCTACATCGAACTGCCGATCCAGATCACGGTCACCGGGGATTACCACGACCTGGCCACCTTCGTCAGTGGTGTGGCCGGATTGCCGCGAATCGTCACCTTGCACGATTTCGACCTTGCCCCCGTCAGCCCCGAGGGTGGTCCGAAACTGCGCTTGAGCATCCTCGCCAAGACCTACCGCTACAACGACAAGGGACAGCATCAATGAGCCCGGCACGTTGTTTTTCGGTGGTGGTGTTGCTGTCTGCCCTGTCCGGTTGTGGCGCAGGCGATGACTACACCGATCTGGACGCGTACATGAACGAAATGCGCCTGCATGGGCCGGGCAGGATTGAACCAACGCCGGTATTCCGGTCTTACCCGACATTCACTTACAACGCGGCGAATCTGCGCAGCCCGTTTTCGCCACAAATCAGCACTGATCTGGCGGCCCAGCGGCGGGGTTCGCGTAACGTCAAACCCGACCCAGGGCGGGTCAGGCAATACCTCGAAGGCTTCAACATCGAGCAGTTTGAAATGGTCGGCACCCTTTCCAATGCAACGGGCTCCTATGCCCTGCTGCGCGGGGCGGGTGGGGTGCACCGGCTGAAAGTCGGCGATTACCTGGGGCGTAACGACGGACGGATCGTTGCGATCAGCGGCTCGCAAGTCGATGTGGTTGAAATTGTCCCTGATGGTCAGGGCGCGTGGCTGGAGCGTCCCCGGACCATCCCTTTGAAAGAGCACTCATAGTGGAACTCCAATAATGAACAGGATTCTCTCCACCGTCGGCCTTTCGCTATGGATAGCGTTGTTGTCGCCGATGGTACAAGCGGCCAATCTCAAGGCGCTGGATGTCGCTGCGCTGCCGGGTGACCGTGTCGAGTTGAAGTTGTCGTTCGATGAGCCGCCCCCGGTGCCCCGCGGCTACACGACGGAGTCGCCGGCTCGGATTGCCCTGGATTTACCGGGTGTCGCCAGTCAGCTGGCCAGCAAGACTCGCGATCTCGGCAGTGGAAATGCCCGTAGTGCAACGGTGGTGGAGGCCGGGGACCGTACGCGATTGATCATCAACCTGACCCGGCCGGCCCCGTACGACTCGCGAATTGAAGGCAACAATTTGCTGGTAGTTGTCGGGCAGGGAGTCAAACCGTCGACATCCAGGCCGGCGGCCGCAGCAATGCCGGTTCCGGCACGAGCCGCCGCGACGGCAGGCAAGGCCATTCGGGGTGTGGATTTCCAACGGGGAACCCAGGGTGAAGGCAACGTGGTGATCGACTTGTCGGATCCATCGATTGCGCCCGACATACAAGAGCGCGAGGGCAAGATCATCGTCGGATTTGCCAAAACCCGATTGCCCGAGCCATTACGCGTGCGTCTGGACGTGAAGGATTTCGCCACGCCAGTGCAGTTCGTCAATGCCAGCGCGAGCGGCGATCGAGCCACCATCAGCATTGAACCCGGTGGCACGTTCGATTACTCGACCTATCAGACTGACAATAAGCTCACGGTCAGCGTTCGCCCGGCGACGGTCGACGAGCTGCAAAAGCGCAATGCCAGGCAACAAGCCTACAGCGGCGAGAAGCTTTCGCTGAATTTCCAGGACATCGATGTGCGCTCGGTGCTGCAACTGATCGCCGATTTCACCAACCTCAATCTGGTGGCCAGCGACACTGTCCAGGGGGGAATTACCCTGCGTTTGCAGAGCGTGCCGTGGGATCAGGCGCTGGATCTGGTGCTGAAAACCAAGGGGCTGGACAAGCGCAAGGTCGGTAATGTCCTGCTTGTTGCGCCGGCCGATGAAATTGCTGCCCGTGAGCGTCAGGAGCTGGAATCGCAGAAGCAGATTGCCGATCTGGCGCCGTTGCGTCGGGAATTGTTGCAGGTGAATTACGCCAAGGCGGCGGACATCGCCAAGCTTTTCCAGTCGGTGACCAGTGCCGAAGCGAAACCCGACGAACGGGGGTCGATCACCGTCGATGAGCGCACCAACAACATCATTGCCTACCAGACCCAGGACCGGCTTGATGAGCTGCGCAGGATCGTCACGCAACTGGATATCCCGGTGCGTCAGGTCATGATCGAGGCGCGCATTGTCGAAGCCAACGTCGACTATGACAAAAGCCTCGGGGTGCGCTGGGGCGGTTCGATACAGAACAAGGGCAACTGGAACACCTCCGGCGTCAGCAATGGACTCAATGGGTCATCGACCATTGGCACGCCCGGCAGTACCAGCACCAACTCACCGTTCGTCGACATGGGCGTAGCCAACAACACCTCGGGAATCGGCATCGCGTTCATCACCGATAACGTCTTGCTGGACCTGGAGCTGACGGCGATGGAGAAAACCGGTAACGGGGAAATCGTCTCGCAACCCAAGGTGGTCACGTCCGACAAGGAAACCGCGAAAATCCTCAAGGGCACCGAGATTCCCTATCAGGAAGCCAGTTCCAGCGGCGCGACTTCGGTGTCGTTCAAGGAGGCTTCGCTGTCGCTGGAGGTGACGCCGCAGATCACGCCCGACAACCGGATCATCATGGAGGTCAAGGTCACCAAGGACGAACCGGACTTCCTGAACAAGGTCCAGGATGTACCGCCCATCAAGAAAAACGAAGTTAACGCCAAGGTCCTGGTCAACGATGGCGAGACCATCGTCATTGGCGGTGTTTTCTCAAATACTCAGAGCAAGGTTGTAGATAAGGTGCCATTTCTTGGCGATGTGCCGTATCTTGGCCGCCTTTTCCGGCGTGATGTGGTTTCGGAGAAAAAATCCGAGCTGTTGGTATTCCTCACTCCGCGTATCATGAATAATCAGGCGATTGCTGTGAGTCATTGATTCTGTGCGAAATTTGATTCTTGTTGGACCGATGGGTGCTGGAAAAAGCACCATCGGCCGGTTGCTGGCCAAAGAGCTGCGCCTGCCATTCAAAGATTCCGATAAGGAAATTGAATTGCGCACGGGCGCCAATATCCCTTGGATCTTCGATAAAGAAGGCGAACCGGGCTTTCGTGATCGCGAGCAGGCAATGATTGCCGAGCTGTGCGATTGCGACGGTGTGGTGCTGGCGACAGGCGGGGGCGCGGTCATGCGCGAAGCCAATCGGCGGGCACTGCATGCCGGTGGGCGGGTGGTTTATCTGCATGCGTCGGTCGAGCAGCAGGTCGGCCGCACGTCCCGCGACCGCAATCGGCCATTGTTGCGTACCGCCGATCCGGCCAAGACCCTTCGGGATCTGTTGGCGATCCGCGATCCGCTTTATCGGGAAATTGCCGACCTGGTGGTCGAAACCGATGAGCGGCCGCCACGAATGGTCGTACTCGACATTCTAGAGCGCTTGCAGCAGTTGCCACCCCGTTAAAGCGTCGCGCGAAATGCGCTATCCTCGGCGTCCCGCCATGACCGCTCAAGGTTGTGGCGGATGGCTACGGAACGGCGTCACACCAGCAGAGGCCGTGGATATTCGTTAACTCAAGGCAGAACGCCTGATTCCATCTTCACTGTGGGGACACATGCAGACACTCAAGGTCGATCTAGGCGAGCGCAGCTACCCGATTCATATTGGCGAAGGTTTGTTGGATCAGCCTGAGCTGCTGGCCCCGCACATTCGCGGACGGCAAGTAGCGATCATCTCCAACGAGACTGTTGCGCCGCTCTATCTCGAGCGTCTGACCCGCAGCCTGGCGCAGTTCTCGGTGATTTCCGTGGTACTGCCGGACGGTGAAGCCTTCAAGACCTGGGAAACCCTGCAACTGATTTTCGATGGTCTGCTGACCGCCCGGCATGACCGCCGCACCACGGTGATCGCCCTTGGCGGCGGTGTGATCGGTGACATGGCCGGCTTTGCCGCCGCCTGCTACCAGCGCGGCGTCGATTTCATTCAGGTTCCGACCACGCTGCTGTCGCAGGTCGACTCCTCGGTGGGTGGCAAGACGGGGATCAACCATCCGCTGGGCAAGAACATGGTCGGCGCCTTCTATCAGCCGAACGTGGTGCTGATCGATACCGCCAGCCTCAATACCCTGCCGGCGCGGGAACTGTCCGCCGGGCTGGCCGAAGTCATCAAGTACGGGCTGATCTGCGATGAGCCGTTCCTGACCTGGCTCGAAGACAACGTCGACCGCCTGCGCAATCTGGACCAGCAAGCCCTGACCTATGCCATCGAACGCTCCTGCGCAGCCAAGGCGGCGGTGGTCGGTGCCGATGAAAAAGAGACGGGCGTTCGTGCCACATTGAACCTGGGCCACACGTTTGGCCACGCCATCGAAACCCACATGGGCTATGGTGTATGGCTGCATGGTGAGGCGGTGGCTGCTGGCACCATAATGGCGCTGGAAATGTCCGCGCGACTGGGCTGGATCAGCGAGCAGGAGCGTGATCGCGGCATTCGTCTGTTCCAGCGTGCGGGGCTGCCGGTCATTCCGCCGGAAGAGATGACAGAAGCCGATTTCCTCGAACATATGTCCATTGATAAAAAAGTGATCGACGGTCGTTTGCGCCTGGTGCTGCTGCGCCACATGGGCGAAGCGGTGGTGACCGACGATTATCCGAAAGAGGTTCTACAGGCCACGCTGGGGGCAGACTACCGCGCCCTGGCCCAGCTTAAAGGTTAATAAGAACACGATGACTAGTTTGCATGCCGACGAGGCTTTCCTCGGCCATTACCAGTTGAGTCATGACCCTTTTGCTCCACGGGTGCCTGGCTTCAAATTTTTCCCGGCCCAGCGCAAACCCGTGCTGGGGCAACTGCATCACCTGGCGCGTTATAGCCAGTTGTTGCTGGTGGTCACTGGCCCTCAGGGCAGTGGCAAGACTCTGCTGCGCCAGGCCCTGGTGGCCAGCACCAATAAGCAATCGGTACAGAGTGTGGTGGTTTCCGCCCGTGGTGCCGGTGATGCGGCGGGCATCCTGCGCCAGGTCGCCCAGGCGCTGAACGTGGCCCACGCCGAGATCGACACGATCCTGGGTCAGGTGGTGCAGCTTGCGCTGACCGGTCAGGAAGTCTATTTGCTGGTGGATGATGCCGAGCAGCTCGACGAATCTGCGCTCGAGGCCTTGATGGCCCTGGCTGCTGGTGCGCCGGAAGGGCGGCCCCATGTGTTCCTGTTCGGCGAGTCGTCGCTGATCGCTCAGCTTGATGCTTTGCACCTTGAGGAAGAGCGTTTTCACGTCATCGAGTTGCAGCCCTACACCGAAGAAGAGACTCGCGAATATCTGGATCAACGGCTTGAGGGGGCGGGTCGGGGGATCGAACTTTTCACCGCGGATCAGATCTCTGATATTCACGAAAGCTCCGACGGTTGGCCTGGCAACATCAACCAGGTTGCCCGCGATGCAATGATCGAAGCCATGATTGCCAGCCGCTCAGCGGTGAAGCGTCCAAAAATGGGGTTCAATATGCCGAAGAAACACGTATTGGCGATTTCCGCCGTCGTCGTGGTCGCGGTAGCTGCCGCCTGGTTGATGCCGGGTCGCAACAAGGCACCGACCACAGGTGCACCGGCCAACGAACAGGCGCAATTACCGCTTGGTCAGGGGCAGCCAACAGCAAATGGCGGTGCTCCGGCCGTCGAATTCGCCGGCAACACGCAGCCGATGCCATTGCCGTTGGTCGGTAACTCGCAACCGGTCATGCGCGGTCCGCTGGCTGAAGCGGCGGGTGGCATTACCGAGGGCGACGACGGCGTGCCGGTCGAAGGCTCCAGCGCCACACCGCCGACGGTGACCACCACTGCGCCGCCTGTGGGCGTTCCTGCCGGCCCTGCGCCGACGCCAGCGGCCAAGCCAACGCCTGCGCCGACTCAGGTCGCTACCGCCAAGCCAGCGCCTGCTCCAGTGGCCAAACCTGCTCCAGCCCCAGCCAAGCCAGCCGTTGCTGCGGCGGCCAAGCCTGCCGAGAAACCGGCTCCGGCGGCCAAGGCTGCTGGCGGCACCTGGTACGCCGGTCAGGCACCGGGCAACTACGTGGTGCAAATCCTTGGCACCAGCTCCGAAGCGTCCGCACAAAACTTCGTCAAGGAGCAGGGCGGCGAGTACCGTTACTTCAAGAAAGTCCTCAACGGCAAGCCGCTTTACGTCATCACCTACGGTAACTTCGCCAGTCGCGATGCAGCCGTAACTGCCATCAAGGCCTTGCCAGCGAAGGTTCAGGCTGGTAAACCTTGGCCTCGCACTGTCGCCAGCGTCCAACAGGAACTGGCAACAACTCGCTGAAGATTCGGCGGCCTTACCCAGGCCGCCTCTCCAAGCACCTCAAAATTTCTACAAGTGCGCGCCGCCTTCCGGGCTGCGTGCCTTGTGGTGTCTGCGTCATAGTAGCTTTTGAGTCGTAGCGGTCAAAATTAAAAAAAGTTTTGACTAGCACAGCAGATCGCTTTAAACCTTTCACAAATGCGACATAGATTTGCGACATTTCGTCGTCAAATTTGTGGGGCCAAGTGTCGGTGTGTACAATGACCTCCCTTTTGCTCCCGCAAAGCTGGCGTACGTTCGGCGTGGATGGCAAGTGGTTGAATTGAAAAGAAATTTGCCTCGAAAAGAGGCAGCCTGGTGAGAAAGCGTCTATGAAAGCAGGTCTGTACCAACCAGATGAATTCAAGGATAACTGCGGTTTCGGCCTGATAGCCCATATGCAGGGCGAGCCCAGTCATACCCTTTTGCAAACGGCCATCGAGGCCCTGACCTGCATGACCCACCGCGGTGGGATTAATGCCGACGGCAAGACCGGTGACGGTTGCGGTCTGCTGATTCAAAAGCCGGACGTGTTCCTGCGAGCCATCGCCCGGGAAACGTTCGGCGTCGAAATGCCCAAGCAATATGCAGTGGGCATGGTCTTCTTCAACCAGGACCCAGTCAAAGCCGAAGCCGCTCGCGAGAACATGAACCGCGAGATCCTGGCCGCCGGCCTGCAGCTGGTTGGCTGGCGCAAAGTGCCGATCGACACCAGCGTCCTCGGCCGCCTGGCCCTTGAGCGCCTGCCGCAGATCGAGCAAGTATTCATCGGCGGTGAAGGCCTGAGCGATCAGGACATGGCCGTCAAGCTGTTCACCTCCCGTCGTCGCTCGTCTGTGGCCAACGCCGCTGACACCGACCACTACGTCTGCAGCTTTTCCCACAAGACCATTATTTACAAAGGCCTGATGATGCCGGCGGACTTGACCGCCTTCTATCCGGACCTGAGCGATGAGCGCCTGCAAACCTCGATTTGCGTGTTCCACCAGCGCTTCTCCACCAACACCCTGCCGAAATGGCCGCTGGCTCAACCGTTCCGCTTCCTGGCGCACAACGGCGAGATCAACACCATCACCGGCAACCGCAACTGGGCCGTGGCCCGTCGTACCAAGTTCACCAATGACTTGATGGACCTGGAAGAACTCGGCCCGCTGGTCAACCGTGTCGGTTCCGACTCCTCGAGCATGGACAACATGCTGGAGCTGATGGTCACCGGTGGCATCGACCTGTTCCGTGGCGTGCGGATGATCATTCCGCCTGCGTGGCAGAACGTCGAGACCATGGATCCGGATCTGCGTGCGTTCTACGAATACAACTCGATGCACATGGAACCGTGGGACGGCCCAGCCGGCGTGGTAATGACCGACGGTCGTTACGCGGTGTGCCTGCTCGACCGTAACGGTCTGCGTCCGGCGCGTTGGGTCACCACCAAGAACGGCTTCATCACCCTGGCCTCGGAAATCGGCGTCTGGAACTACCAGCCTGAAGACGTGATCGCCAAGGGCCGTGTGGGACCTGGCCAGATCTTCGCCGTGGACACCGAAACCGGTCAGATCCTCGACACCGATGCGATCGACAACCGCCTGAAGTCCCGTCATCCATACAAGCAATGGCTGCGCAAGAATGCACTGCGCATCCAGGCGACCATGGAAGACAACGACCACGGTTCGGCGTTCTACGACGTCGATCAGCTCAAGCAATACATGAAGATGTACCAGGTCACGTTCGAAGAGCGCGACCAGGTGCTGCGTCCGCTCGGCGAGCAAGGCTACGAAGCCGTGGGCTCGATGGGCGACGATACGCCGATGGCCGTGCTGTCCCAGCGCGTGCGCACGCCGTACGACTATTTCCGCCAGCAGTTCGCGCAGGTGACCAACCCGCCGATCGACCCGCTGCGTGAAGCCATCGTCATGTCGCTGGAGATCTGCCTCGGTGCCGAGCGCAACATTTTCCAGGAGTCGCCGGAACACGCTTCGCGCGTGATCCTCAGCTCGCCGGTCATTTCCCCGGCCAAGTGGCGCTCGCTGATGAACCTCGATCGTCCGGGCTTCGAACGCGCGATCATCGATCTGAACTACGACGAGAGCGTCGGCCTGGAAGCTGCGATCCGCAACGTTGCCGATCAGGCTGAAGAAGCCGTGCGCGCCGGTCGTACCCAGGTTGTGCTGAGTGACCGTCATATCGCCCCGGGCAAGTTGCCGATCCACGCGTCCCTGGCTACCGGCGCGGTGCACCACCGCCTGACCGAGAAAGGCCTGCGTTGCGACTCCAACATCCTGGTGGAAACCGCGACCGCTCGCGATCCGCATCACTTCGCCGTGTTGATCGGTTTCGGCGCCTCTGCCGTTTACCCGTTCCTGGCCTATGAAGTGCTGGGCGACCTGATCCGTACCGGTGAAGTGCTGGGCGACCTCTACGAGGTGTTCAAGAACTACCGTAAAGGCATCACCAAGGGCTTGCTGAAGATCCTGTCGAAGATGGGCATCTCGACCATCACTTCGTACCGTGGTGCGCAGTTGTTCGAGGCCATCGGCCTGTCCGAGGAAGTCTGCAACCTGAGCTTCCGTGGCGTGCCGAGCCGTATCAAGGGTGCGCGTTTCGTCGACATCGAAGCCGAGCAGAAAGCCCTGGCCACCGAAGCCTGGAGCCCGCGCAAGCCGATCCAGCAGGGTGGATTGCTGAAGTTCGTCCACGGTGGCGAATATCACGCGTACAACCCGGACGTGGTCAACACCCTGCAGGCCGCCGTGCAGCAGGGCGACTACAGCAAGTTCAAGGAATACACGTCGCTGGTGGACAACCGCCCGGTGTCGATGATCCGCGACCTGCTGAAAGTCAAAACCCTCGACACTCCATTGGATATCAGCGAGATCGAACCACTGGAATCGGTGCTCAAGCGCTTCGACTCCGCCGGTATCTCGCTGGGCGCCCTGTCGCCGGAAGCTCACGAAGCCCTGGCCGAAGCCATGAACCGCCTCGGTGCGCGTTCCAACTCCGGTGAAGGCGGCGAAGACCCGGCGCGCTACGGCACCATCAAGAGCTCGAAAATCAAGCAGGTTGCCACCGGCCGTTTCGGTGTGACCCCGGAATACCTGGTCAACGCTGAAGTGCTGCAGATCAAGGTCGCCCAGGGCGCCAAGCCTGGCGAGGGTGGTCAGCTGCCAGGCGGCAAGGTCAACGGTCTGATCGCCAAGCTGCGTTACGCAGTACCGGGCGTGACCCTGATTTCGCCACCGCCGCACCACGACATCTATTCGATCGAAGACTTGTCGCAGCTGATTTTCGACCTGAAACAAGTCAACCCGAAGGCACTGGTCTCGGTGAAGCTGGTAGCAGAAGCGGGCGTCGGCACCATCGCCGCTGGTGTGGCCAAGGCCTACGCGGACCTGATCACCATCTCCGGCTACGACGGCGGCACCGGTGCATCGCCGCTGACCTCGATCAAGTACGCGGGCGCTCCGTGGGAACTCGGCTTGGCCGAAACCCACCAGACCCTGCGTGGTAACGACCTGCGCGGCAAAGTCCGGGTACAGACCGACGGCGGCCTGAAAACCGGCCTCGACGTGATCAAGGCGGCAATCCTCGGCGCTGAAAGCTTCGGCTTCGGCACCGCGCCGATGATCGCCCTGGGCTGCAAATACCTGCGCATCTGCCACCTGAACAACTGCGCCACCGGCGTTGCGACTCAGAACGAGAAGCTGCGCAAGGATCACTACATCGGTACCGTCGACATGGTGGTGAACTTCTTCACCTACGTCGCCGAAGAAACCCGTGAGTGGCTGGCCAAGCTGGGCGTGCGCTCCCTCGAAGAGCTGATCGGTCGTACCGATCTGCTGGAAGTCCTCGAAGGCCAGACCGCCAAGCAGCATCACCTTGACCTGACCCCGTTGCTGGGCAGCGACCACGTGCCGGCGGACAAACCGCAGTTCTGCGGTGTGGAACGCAACCCGCCGTTCGACAAGGGCCTGCTGGCCGAGAAAATGGTCGACATGGCCACCTCGGCGATCAACGACCTGAGCGGCGCTGAATTCGCCTTGGATATCTGCAACTGCGACCGTTCCATCGGCGCACGGATCTCCGGCGAAATCGCGCGCAAGCATGGCAACCAGGGCATGGCCAACGCGCCGGTCACGTTCCGCTTCAAAGGCACGGCCGGGCAGAGCTTCGGCGTGTGGAACGCCGGCGGCCTGAACATGTACCTGGAAGGCGACGCCAACGACTACGTCGGCAAGGGCATGACCGGCGGCAAGCTGGTGATCGTTCCGCCGAAGGGCAGCGTCTACCGCACTCAGGACAGTGCCATCATCGGCAACACCTGCCTGTACGGCGCCACCGGCGGCAAGCTGTTCGCCGCTGGTACCGCGGGCGAACGTTTCGCCGTGCGTAACTCCGGTGCCCACACCGTCGTGGAAGGCACTGGCGATCACTGCTGCGAGTACATGACCGGTGGTTTCGTCTGCGTATTGGGCAAGACCGGTTACAACTTCGGTTCTGGCATGACTGGCGGTTTCGCCTACGTGCTCGACCAGGACAACAGTTTCGTTGACCGGGTCAACCACGAACTGGTGGAAATCCAGCGGATCAGCGGCGAGGCGATGGAAGCCTACCGCAGCCACCTGCAACGCGTGCTGAACGAGTACGTCGAGGAAACCGACAGCGAGTGGGGTCGTGAACTCGCCGAGAACCTCGATGATTACGTGCGTCGTTTCTGGCTGGTCAAGCCCAAGGCTGCCAACCTGAAGTCGTTGCTTTCCAGCACCCGTGCCAACCCGCAGTGATATGCGCCTGAAGAGTTTGATGAGGTTTTAAAATGGCTGAACGTCTGAATAATGACTTCCAGTTCATCGAGGTCGGGCGCAAGGATCCGAAGAAGAAACTGTTGCGTCAACGCAAGAAAGAGTTCGTGGAAATCTACGAACCGTTCAAACCCCAGCAGTCGGCCGACCAGGCCCACCGCTGCCTGGGTTGCGGTAACCCGTATTGCGAATGGAAGTGCCCGGTGCACAACTTCATTCCCAACTGGCTGAAGCTGGTGGCCGAGGGCAACATCCTCCAGGCCGCCGAGCTGTCGCACCAGACCAACACCCTGCCGGAAGTCTGCGGCCGGGTGTGCCCGCAGGACCGTCTGTGCGAGGGTGCCTGCACCCTCAACGACGGCTTCGGCGCGGTGACCATCGGTTCGGTGGAGAAGTACATCACTGACACCGCGTTCGCCATGGGCTGGCGCCCGGACATGTCCAAGGTCAAGCCGACCGGCAAGCGCGTCGCGATCATCGGTGCCGGGCCTGCGGGCCTGGGTTGTGCCGACGTGCTGGTGCGCGGCGGCGTGACCCCGGTGGTGTTCGACAAGAACCCGGAAATCGGCGGTCTGCTGACCTTCGGCATCCCCGAGTTCAAGCTGGAAAAGACCGTACTGAGCAATCGTCGCGAAGTCTTCACTGGCATGGGCATCGAGTTCCGCCTCAACGCCGAGGTCGGCAAGGACGTGACCATGGAGCAACTGCTCGAAGAATACGATGCGGTATTCATGGGCATGGGCACCTACACCTACATGAAGGGCGGTTTTGCCGGTGAGGACCTGCCGGGCGTGTACGACGCACTGGACTTCCTGATCGCCAACGTCAACCGCAACCTGGGCTTTGAAAAGTCGCCGGCAGATTTCGTCGACATGAAAGGCAAGAAGGTCGTGGTACTCGGCGGTGGCGACACGGCGATGGACTGCAACCGTACTTCGATCCGCCAGGGCGCCAAGTCGGTGACCTGCGCCTATCGTCGTGACGAAGCGAACATGCCTGGCTCGCGCAAAGAGGTGAAGAACGCCAAGGAAGAAGGGGTGAAATTCCTCTACAACCGCCAGCCGATCGCCATTGTCGGTGAAGACAAGGTCGAAGGTGTGAAGGTGGTCGAGACCCGTCTCGGCGAGCCGGACGCCCGTGGCCGTCGCAGCCCCGAGCCGATCCCGGGCTCCGAAGAGATCATCCCGGCCGACGCCGTGGTCATCGCTTTCGGTTTCCGCCCAAGCCCGGCACCGTGGTTCGAACAGTTCGAGATCCAGACCGACAGCCAGGGCCGCGTGGTGGCGCCGGAACAAGGTCAGTACAAGCACCAGACCAGCAACCCGAAAATCTTCGCCGGTGGCGACATGGTGCGCGGTTCGGACCTGGTGGTGACGGCGATCTTCGAAGGCCGTAATGCGGCGGAAGGGATTCTGGATTATCTGGGGGTCTAAACCCTGATCCTGAGCCGAATGCAGTAAAAATGTGGGAGCGGGCTTGCTCGCGAAGAGGGAGTATCAGTCGACAGTTTTGTTGCCTGACACACCGCATTCGCGAGCAAGCCCGCTCCCACAGTTGTTTCGCGGTGTTGCTAAACTTCGTATTTCATTGCGACAAATTGACCCGATAGACAAAAGCCTCCGCTCTTGCCGTGCCTTTTGCGCCCGGCTCTGAGAAAATGCCCGTACTTTTTTTCCGGATGCCGACATGACTGCCCTGAAGAACGACCGTTTCCTGCGCGCCCTGCTCAAGCAACCCGTAGACGTCACCCCTGTGTGGATGATGCGTCAGGCCGGTCGCTACCTGCCTGAATACCGCGCCAGCCGTGCCAAGGCTGGCGATTTCATGAGCCTGTGCATGAACCCGGCGTTCGCTTGCGAAGTCACGATGCAGCCTCTCGACCGCTATCCACAGCTGGATGCGGCGATCCTCTTCTCCGACATCCTGACCATCCCCGATGCTATGGGCCAGGGCCTGTATTTCGAAACCGGCGAAGGTCCGCGCTTCAAGAAAGTCGTCAGCACCCTGGCCGACATCGAAGCCCTGCCGATTCCTGATCCGCAGAAAGACCTGGGCTACGTGATGGACGCGGTCAGCACCATCCGCCGCGAACTGAACGGCCGCGTGCCGCTGATCGGTTTCTCCGGCAGCCCGTGGACCCTGGCGACCTACATGGTCGAAGGCGGCTCGTCGAAAGACTTCCGCAAGACCAAGGCCATGCTTTACGACAACCCGCAAGCCATGCACCTGCTGCTGGATAAACTCGCGCAGTCGGTCACCAGCTACCTCAATGGCCAGATCATGGCCGGTGCGCAAGCGGTGCAGATTTTCGACACCTGGGGCGGCAACCTGTCGGCGGCGGCGTACCAGGAGTTTTCCCTGGCCTACATGAAGAAAATCGTCAGCGGCCTGATCCGCGAGCACGAAGGCCGCAAGGTGCCGGTGATCCTGTTCACCAAGAACGGTGGCCTGTGGCTGGAAAGCATCGCCGACGCCGGTGCTGATGCATTGGGTCTGGACTGGACCTGCGACATCGGCAACGCCCGCGCCCGTGTCGGCGACAAGGTCGCACTGCAAGGCAACATGGACCCGACCGTACTCTACGCCAAACCGGAAGCCATCCGCGCAGAAGTCGGGCGTATTCTGGCCAGCTACGGCAAGGGCAGCGGCCACGTGTTCAACCTCGGCCATGGCATCACGCCGGAAGTCGATCCGGAACACGCCGGTGCATTCCTGCGTGCCGTGCATGAATTGTCGGCGCAATATCACGAGTAACGGTCGACGCCGTTTTCCAGAAGCCTGTCCCGCCTCGTGCCGGACAGGCTTTTTTATGGTGCGCCCAGCATGGGCGCAATCTTGTGGGTGAAAGTCCCGCCGTAAGCTGACCACAGCGAACGAAGCGAAGCGCAACTGCATGAGGGCGACCGAGTGTGGGGAGGAAGCGTGGAGCGAAACCGC
>NZ_JAHBCX010000023.1:0-76135 GCF_019955895.1 Pseudomonas sp. GL-B-12 | reverse complement strand
AACTCAGCAGTGAAACGATGCATCGCCGATGGTAGTGTGGGGTTTCCCCATGTGAGAGTAGGTCATCGTCAAGATTAAATTCCGAAACCCCAATTGCGAAAGCAGTTGGGGTTTTGTTTTTGTCCGCGGGAAAGCCACGACTACTGGATTTCTATGCAATCGCTCGATGCGTGGCTATCATGCGGGCCTCATTGTGAGGCGAGACCTGCATGCTGACGTTGTTAAAGCTTCTTAAAGATGGCCGATTCCATTCGGGTCAAGCATTGGGTGCTGCCCTGGGCGTCAGTCGTAGTGCTGTGTGGAAGCAGCTTCAGCATTTGGAAGCTGAACTGGGTTTGTCTATTCATAAAGTTCGTGGGCGTGGCTATCAATTGTCCGCGCCATTAGCGCTGCTCGATCCTGCCGAGATAAGCGCTCAGGCGCTTTCTTGCGCCTGGCCCGTCCAGGTTTACGATTCAATCGACTCCACGAATGCCGAGGCGCTGCGTGCTATTGAGCGCGGGCAAGCGGCACCGTTTGTGGTGCTTTCGGAGCGGCAGACAGCCGGACGCGGGCGACGTGGTCGCAAGTGGGTCAGTCCATTCGCAGAAAACGTCTATTACAGCCTGGTGCTACGCATTGATGGTGGGATGCGTCAGTTGGAGGGTTTGAGTCTCGTCGTTGGGCTCGCTGTCTTGCAGACGTTGCGTGAACTCGGTATTGCAGCCGCTGGATTGAAGTGGCCTAACGATGTCCTTGTGGGCCAGAAAAAGATCGCGGGAATATTACTCGAGTTGGTTGGTGACCCTGCTGATGTGTGCCACGTGGTCCTGGGGGTTGGAATCAATGTGAACATGCAGTCCGCTGACGAGGTGGACCAGCAATGGACATCCCTGCGGCTCGAGTCGGGCAAATTGTTTGATCGCAACCAATTGGTCGCGGTGCTGGGGGAGATGCTGCAGCGATACCTGGCTCGTCACCAGGCGGGTGGTTTTTTGGCCATCCAGTCGGAGTGGGAGCAAAATCACCTGTGGCAGGGGCGAAGCGTGTCGTTGATTGCCGGTGTCAATCAAATTGATGGTGAGGTACTTGGTATCGATGGCCAAGGCGCCTTGCGCCTGAAGGTGGATGGTGTGGAGAAAGTCTTCAGTGGTGGTGAGTTGAGCCTGAGGTTGCGTGATGATTCTTGAGCTCGATTGTGGGAATAGTTTCATCAAGTGGCGTGTACTTGCTGTTAATGCTGGGCAGGTGCTCGGTGAGGGGGTCGTCGATTCCAATCTCGCATTGCTGGAGGGGTTGGGGGGGCTCAAAGGGCTTGCCCTTACGTTTTGCCGGCTGGTGAGCGTCAGGACCGCGGAGGAAACCGCTGCGCTGACGTCTTTGCTCAGGGATACCTTTGATATGCCGGTTGTGTGCGCAACGCCAGCACGTGAAATGTCAGGCGTGCGCAATGGGTATGAGGAGTTTGAGCGGCTGGGTCTGGATCGGTGGCTTGCAATGCTCGGAGGCTTTCATCTGGCTTCAGGTGCGTGCCTGGTGCTCGACTTCGGTACGGCCGTGACTGCTGACTTTATCGCTGCGGATGGGGAGCACCTGGGTGGTTTCATCTGTCCGGGGATGCCGTTGATGCGTAATCAATTGCGCACCCACACTCGCAAAATTCGTTATGGGGATCTGGCGGCCGAGCAGGCTCTGGAAAGTCTTGTTCCAGGTCGCGCGACTGTCGAGGCTGTAGAGCGTGGTTGTCTGTTGATGTTGCGCGGTTTTGTGCTGACCCAGCTCGAGTTGGCGCGCAGTTACTGGGGGGAGGACTTTGTCCTGTTCCTCACCGGAGGGGATGCGAGCCTGGTTACTGAGGTCGTGCCTCAGGCCAGGGTTGTTCCGGACTTGGTGTTTGTCGGATTGGCCATGGCCTGTCCCTTGTCCTGAGGTTTTTATGCGTTGGTTGTTTCTGCTGTTGCTTGTCCTCAATGGCTTCTACTACATCTGGCATCAACAAGAGGCTCCTCTGCGCGCGAAGGATGTCACGCCTTTGAGTCTGTATCGCGGATCTCAACAAGATATCCGCTTGTTGAGCGAAGCAAGTGACGTCTCCAAAGACAAGGGTAAGGCTGTCTCGACAGACAATGGCTGCCTTTATCTGGGCGGCTATACGCGCCAGGATGCCGCGCAGGCGGTTGAGCGTCGTTTGAGCGGGATGGAGGTCAAGTATCAGTCCCTGCCGAAAACTGCGACAGAAGGGGCAGGGTATTGGGTGCGTATCGCACCGGAAAGCCGGCGTTGGCTGGACGATTTGCAGCTGCAAAACCTTTCTAAAGAATTCAATGAGTTAAAACATAAAATAATGCCGTGCGAGGGGGTTGCACCCATCGAATAGTTTGCATAGAATGGCGCCCGCTCCACAGCGAACACCGGAAACGGTAAACGGTGTGAAGCGAGGTCAACGCAGCTAAGCTCAGGTTTTTAATGAGAAAAATGCTTGACAGAAGGCTGGCATGATGTAGAATGCCGGCTCGCTTAGGAGGGGTTCCCGAGCGGCCAAAGGGATCAGACTGTAAATCTGACGTCTACGACTTCGAAGGTTCGAATCCTTCCCCCTCCACCATTTTTAGCGAGAGCTGTAAGCCTCGCGGGTATAGTTTAGTGGTAGAACCTCAGCCTTCCAAGCTGATGATGCGGGTTCGATTCCCGCTACCCGCTCCAAGTTTACAGGTTTTGCACAGTGTTACGCTCTTGTAGCTCAGTTGGTAGAGCACACCCTTGGTAAGGGTGAGGTCAGCGGTTCAAATCCGCTCAAGAGCTCCATATAACAAGGCAGATATGAAAATATCTGCCTTTGTTTTAGGTGGTAGTGGTTGCGCCTGATTGTGTTTCTGAAGGTTGCCGGTGTCGTGGATGTCGGTGTTGCAGCCAAGGTTGCCTGGTAAGTGTTGTAAAGTCTTTTTCGGGTCGGCATAATGGTCGGCCTGATTTTGTTTTAGGTCAGTAGCTCAATTGGCAGAGCGACGGTCTCCAAAACCGTAGGTTGGGGGTTCGATTCCCTCCTGACCTGCCAGATTCACTCGGTGTGTCTGGCTTTCTTTTCACAGGATCTTCATAGATGACTCCTAAAGCTGAAGCTCAAGGCTCTCGTTTCGATCTCCTCAAGTGGCTTGTAGTAGTCGCTCTGGTGGTTGTTGGCGTTGTTGGCAATCAGTACTTTTCTGCTTCGCCGATCCTGTACCGCGTACTCGCATTGCTTGCTATTGCTGCCGTAGCTGCCTTTGTAGGCCTGCAGACGGTCAAGGGCAAGTCTTTCTTTGTACTGGTTAAGGAAGCGCGCACCGAGATTCGTAAAGTCGTTTGGCCAACTCGCCAAGAAACCACGCAGACCACGTTGATCGTTGTGGCTGTTGTTCTGGTTATGGCGTTGCTGTTGTGGGGGCTTGATTCCCTGCTCGGCTGGCTTGTTTCCTTGATTGTCGGCTAAGGGTGTCCCGTGGCTAAGCGTTGGTATGTTGTGCATGCTTACTCCGGTTACGAGAAGCATGTAATGCGCTCGCTGATCGAGCGCGTAAAGCTGGCCGGTATGGAAGATGGCTTCGGCGAGATTCTGGTTCCCACTGAAGAAGTGGTTGAAATGCGCAATGGCCAGAAGCGCAAAAGTGAACGCAAATTCTTCCCTGGCTATGTGCTGGTGCAGATGGATATGAACGAGGGTACTTGGCACTTGGTCAAGGATACTCCTCGGGTGATGGGTTTCATTGGCGGTACTGCCGATAAGCCTGCGCCAATCACCGATAAAGAAGCAGAAGCCATTCTGCGTCGCGTTGCCGATGGCAGCGACAAGCCGAAGCCGAAGACGTTGTTCGAGCCGGGTGAGTCGGTGCGTGTCAACGACGGTCCGTTTGCGGACTTTACCGGTGTTGTTGAAGAGGTTAACTACGAAAAGAGCCGGATCCAGGTCGCGGTGCTCATTTTCGGTCGCTCTACTCCGGTGGAGCTCGAGTTCAGCCAGGTCGAAAAGGTCTAGTTGAACAAAAATCCCAACCCCGCAGCCGTAGGCTGTGGGGTTTTGTCGTCACTGGGATAAACGCGCAAGTAACCGGGGAGCCTTTCGAGGCGTTTGAACCCGTAATTGGAGTGCCTCATGGCCAAGAAGATTACCGCTTACATCAAGCTGCAAGTGAAAGCCGCTCAGGCTAACCCGAGCCCACCTGTTGGTCCTGCTCTGGGTCAGCACGGCGTGAACATCATGGAATTCTGCAAGGCTTTCAACGCCCGTACTCAGGGTCTTGAGCCAGGTCTGCCGACTCCAGTGATCATCACTGTCTACAGCGACCGTAGCTTCACTTTCGAAACCAAATCCACCCCTGCTTCGGTTCTGCTGAAGAAGGCGGCCGGTCTGACCAGCGGTTCCGCTCGTCCGAACACCGTTAAGGTTGGCACCGTGACTCGTGCTCAGCTGGAAGAAATCGCGAAAACCAAAAACGCGGATCTGACTGCAGCTGATATGGAAGCAGCCGTGCGTACTATCGCCGGTTCTGCTCGTAGCATGGGCCTTAACGTGGAGGGTGTGTAATGGCTAAGCTGACCAAGCGTCAAAAGGCTATCGCCGGCAAAATCGAAGCAGGCAAGGCCTACAACTTTGTAGACGCCGCTGCCCTGCTGGCCGAGCTGTCGACTGTCAAGTTCAGCGAGTCGTTCGACGTAGCTGTAAACCTGGGTGTTGACCCGCGTAAATCCGACCAGGTCGTTCGTAGCGCTACTGTGCTGCCACACGGCACTGGCAAGACCGTTCGCGTTGCTGTGTTCACTCAGGGTCCAGCTGCTGAAGCCGCTCTGGCTGCCGGCGCTGACCGCGTAGGCATGGACGACCTGGCTGCCGAAATGAAAGGCGGCGACCTGAACTATGACGTAGTGATCGCATCCCCGGATGCAATGCGCGTTGTAGGTCAGTTGGGTCAGATCCTCGGTCCACGTGGCCTGATGCCTAACCCTAAAGTCGGCACCGTAACCCCAGACGTAGCTACCGCGGTTAAAAACGCCAAGGCTGGTCAGGTTCGTTATCGCACCGACAAAAACGGCATCATCCACACTTCCGTTGGCAAGATCGGCTTCGACGCCGTCAAGCTGAAGGAAAACGTTGAAGCCCTGATCGCTGATCTGAAGCGTATCAAGCCAGCTTCCTCGAAAGGCATTTACGTCAAGCGCGTTACCCTGAGCACCACTATGGGCCCAGGTCTGGTCATCGACCAAAGCTCGCTCGACGCGTAAGACACAGATTGGCGCAAGCGATTGCGCCAATTGAAAAATTGGGGTCCCTGCCTGGCGGGGGCTATCCAAGACCGTAGGCGACGCAAGTCTTAAACCACAAGCCTACGCAGATGGTGCTCCCGGTTCCTTACCGAATCAGACACCAAAACGACATCCGGTTTCGACCAGATGAAACGGTAACAAGCAGGAGTTAAACCCGTGGCAATTAAACTCGAAGACAAGAAGGCCATCGTCGCTGAAGTCAACGAGGCTGCCAAAGTCGCTCTGTCCGCTGTCGTGGCTGATGCCCGTGGCGTAACAGTAGGCGCGATGACCGGACTCCGTAAAGAGGCTCGTGAAGCTGGCGTTTACGTACGTGTTGTACGTAACACCCTGCTCAAGCGCGCTGTTGCTGACACTGAATTCAGTGTCCTCAACGACGTGTTCACTGGCCCTACCCTGATTGCGTTCTCCAAAGAACATCCAGGCGCTGCTGCCCGGATCTTCAAGGAATTCGCAAAGGGTCAGGACAAGTTCGAGATCAAGGCAGCTGCGTTCGAGGGCAAGTTCCTCGCAGCTAACCAAATCGACGTACTGGCAACTCTGCCGACCCGTGACGAAGCAATTTCTCAGCTGATGAGCGTGATTCAAGGCGCTACCAGCAAATTGGCTCGTACCCTGGCGGCAATTCGCGACCAGAAAGAAGCTGCTGCAGCCTAAGGCTCGTCAACTTCTCGCGTTTTTTGTTTTTTTCGATGGTCGCGTAGGCCGTCCCCAATATCAGGAATTAGATTCATGTCTATCTCTCAGAACGATATCCTTGAAGCAGTTGGCAACATGTCCGTAATGGAAGTTGTTGAGCTGATCAAAGCTTTCGAAGAAAAATTCGGTGTTACCGCTGCTGCTGCTTCGGCTGGTCCAGCTGCTGCTGCCGCTGTTGTTGAAGAGCAAACTGAATTCAACGTCATGCTGCTGGAAGCTGGCGAGAAGAAAGTTAACGTGATCAAGGCAGTACGTGAACTGACCGGTCTGGGCCTGAAAGAAGCCAAGGCTGTAGTTGACGGCGCTCCTGCCATGGTTCTGGAAGCAGTGACCAAAGATGCAGGCGACAAAGCCAAAGCAACTCTGGAAGAAGCAGGCGCTAAAGTCGAGCTGAAGTAAGCATCGACTTTGCGTCTCCAGCCCGAGCGTTAAGCGACAGGCTGATGGCTGGTGGCTCTTGCCACCGGCCTTTTTCCGTTATTGGCAGCCGACTGGGTCGGTGCCGATAACGTGCTGTAACCACCCGATGCGGTGGCGCAAACCATGGGGTTTGCACGATTTTCTGGCTGCTCCCGTCGGGAGGGGCCAAACAAGCAGGTGACCAAGCTGGGGAACGCTGATGGCTTACTCATATACTGAGAAAAAACGTATCCGCAAGGACTTTAGCAAGTTGCCGGACGTCATGGATGTGCCGTACCTCCTGGCCATCCAGCTGGATTCGTATCGTGAATTCTTGCAAGCGGGAGCGACTAAAGATCAGTTCCGCGACGTGGGCCTGCATGCGGCCTTCAAATCCGTTTTCCCGATCATCAGCTACTCCGGCAATGCTGCGCTGGAGTACGTCGGTTATCGCCTGGGCGAACCGGCATTTGATGTCAAAGAATGCGTATTGCGCGGTGTAACTTACGCCGTACCTTTGCGGGTAAAAGTGCGCCTGATCATTTTCGACAAAGAGTCGTCGAACAAAGCGATCAAGGACATCAAAGAGCAAGAAGTCTACATGGGTGAAATTCCCCTGATGACTGAAAACGGTACCTTCGTAATCAACGGTACCGAGCGTGTAATCGTTTCCCAGCTGCACCGTTCCCCGGGCGTGTTCTTCGACCACGACCGTGGCAAGACGCACAGCTCCGGTAAACTGCTGTACTCCGCGCGCATCATTCCTTACCGCGGTTCGTGGCTGGACTTCGAGTTCGACCCGAAAGACTGCGTATTCGTGCGTATCGACCGTCGTCGCAAGCTGCCTGCCTCGGTACTGCTGCGCGCGCTGGGCTATACCACTGAAGAAGTGCTGGACGCGTTCTATACCACCAACGTATTCCACGTGAAGGGCGAGACCCTGAGCCTGGAGCTGGTGCCTCAGCGCCTGCGCGGTGAAATCGCTGTCCTCGATATTCTGGATGACAAAGGCAAGGTTATTGTCGAGCAGGGTCGTCGTATCACCGCTCGCCACATCAACCAGCTGGAAAAAGCCGGGATCAAAGAGCTGGATGTGCCTCTGGACTACGTCCTGGGTCGTACAACCGCCAAGGTCATCGTGCATCCGGCAACCGGCGAAATCCTGGCAGAGTGCAACACCGAGCTGAACACCGAGATCCTGGCCAAAATCGCCAAGGCTCAGGTTGTTCGCATCGAAACTCTGTACACCAACGATATCGACTGCGGTCCGTTCGTCTCCGACACTCTGAAGATCGACTCCACCAGCAACCAACTGGAAGCGCTGGTCGAGATCTATCGCATGATGCGTCCTGGCGAGCCGCCAACCAAAGACGCTGCCGAGACCCTGTTCAACAACCTGTTCTTCAGCCCTGAGCGCTATGATCTGTCTGCGGTCGGCCGGATGAAGTTCAACCGCCGTATCGGTCGTACCGAGATCGAAGGTTCGGGCGTGCTGTGCAAGGAAGACATCGTCGCGGTACTGAAGACCCTGGTCGACATCCGCAACGGTAAAGGCATCGTCGATGACATCGACCACCTGGGTAACCGTCGTGTTCGCTGCGTAGGCGAAATGGCCGAGAACCAGTTCCGCGTTGGCCTGGTACGTGTTGAGCGTGCGGTCAAAGAGCGTCTGTCGATGGCTGAAAGCGAAGGCCTGATGCCGCAAGACCTGATCAACGCCAAGCCAGTGGCTGCGGCGGTGAAAGAGTTCTTCGGTTCCAGCCAGCTGTCGCAGTTCATGGACCAGAACAACCCGCTGTCCGAGATCACCCACAAGCGTCGTGTTTCTGCACTCGGCCCTGGTGGTCTGACGCGTGAGCGTGCTGGCTTTGAAGTGCGTGACGTACACCCGACTCACTACGGTCGTGTATGCCCGATTGAAACGCCGGAAGGTCCGAACATCGGTTTGATCAACTCCCTGGCCGCTTATGCGCGCACCAACCAGTACGGCTTCCTGGAAAGCCCGTACCGTGTGGTGAAAGACGCTCTGGTCACCGACGAGATCGTGTTCCTGTCCGCCATCGAAGAAGCCGATCACGTGATCGCTCAGGCCTCGGCCACGATGAACGACAAGAAAGTCCTGATCGACGAGCTGGTAGCTGTTCGTCACTTGAACGAATTCACCGTCAAGGCGCCGGAAGACGTCACCTTGATGGACGTATCGCCGAAGCAGGTAGTTTCGGTTGCTGCGTCGCTGATTCCGTTCCTCGAGCACGACGACGCCAACCGTGCGTTGATGGGTTCGAACATGCAGCGTCAAGCTGTACCAACCCTGCGCGCTGACAAGCCGCTGGTAGGTACCGGCATGGAGCGTAACGTAGCCCGTGACTCCGGCGTTTGCGTCGTGGCTCGTCGTGGCGGCGTGATCGACTCCGTCGACGCCAGCCGTATCGTGGTTCGTGTTGCCGATGACGAAGTTGAAACCGGTGAAGCCGGTGTCGACATCTACAACCTGACCAAATACACCCGCTCCAACCAGAACACCTGCATCAACCAGCGTCCGCTGGTGCGTAAGGGTGATCGGGTTCAGCGTAGCGACATCATGGCCGACGGCCCGTCCACCGACATGGGTGAACTGGCACTGGGTCAGAACATGCGCATCGCGTTCATGGCATGGAACGGCTTCAACTTCGAAGACTCCATCTGCCTGTCCGAGCGTGTTGTTCAGGAAGACCGCTTCACCACGATCCACATCCAGGAACTGACCTGTGTGGCCCGTGACACCAAGCTTGGCCCAGAGGAAATCACTGCCGACATCCCGAACGTGGGTGAAGCGGCTCTGAACAAGCTGGACGAAGCCGGTATCGTTTACGTAGGTGCTGAAGTTGGCGCAGGCGACATCCTGGTCGGTAAGGTCACTCCGAAAGGCGAGACCCAGCTGACTCCTGAAGAAAAACTGCTGCGTGCGATCTTCGGTGAAAAAGCCAGCGACGTTAAAGACACTTCCCTGCGTGTACCTACCGGTACCAAAGGTACTGTCATCGACGTACAGGTCTTCACCCGCGACGGCGTTGAGCGTGATGCTCGTGCCCTGTCGATCGAGAAGTCCCAGCTGGACGAGATCCGCAAGGACCTGAACGAAGAGTTCCGTATCGTTGAAGGTGCTACTTTCGAACGTCTGCGTTCCGCTCTGGTCGGCCACAAAGCCGAAGGCGGCGCCGGTCTGAAGAAAGGCCAGGACATCACCGACGAAGTTCTCGACGGTCTTGAGCACGGCCAGTGGTTCAAACTGCGCATGGCTGAAGATGCTCTGAACGAGCAGCTCGAGAAGGCTCAGGCCTACATCGTTGATCGTCGCCGTCTGCTGGACGACAAGTTCGAAGACAAGAAGCGCAAACTGCAGCAGGGCGATGACCTGGCTCCAGGCGTGCTGAAGATCGTCAAGGTTTACCTGGCAATCCGTCGTCGCATCCAGCCGGGCGACAAGATGGCCGGTCGTCACGGTAACAAGGGTGTGGTCTCCGTGATCATGCCGGTTGAAGACATGCCGCACGATGCCAATGGCACCCCGGTAGACGTCGTCCTCAACCCGTTGGGCGTACCTTCGCGTATGAACGTCGGTCAGATCCTTGAAACCCACCTGGGCCTCGCGGCCAAAGGTCTGGGCGAGAAGATCAACCGCATGATTGAAGAGCAGCGCAAAGTTGCCGAGCTGCGCAAGTTCCTGCACGAGATCTACAACGAGATCGGCGGTCGTCAGGAAAGCCTCGATGACTTCTCGGACCAGGAAATCCTGGATCTGGCTCAAAACCTGCGTGGCGGCGTTCCAATGGCCACTCCAGTGTTCGACGGCGCCAAGGAAAGCGAAATCAAGGCCATGCTGAAACTGGCGGACCTGCCAGAAAGCGGTCAGATGCAGCTGACCGACGGCCGTACCGGCAACAAGTTCGAGCGTCCGGTTACCGTTGGCTACATGTACATGCTGAAGCTGAACCACTTGGTAGACGACAAGATGCACGCTCGTTCTACCGGTTCGTACAGCCTGGTTACTCAGCAACCGCTGGGTGGTAAGGCGCAGTTCGGTGGTCAGCGTTTCGGGGAGATGGAGGTCTGGGCACTGGAAGCATACGGTGCCGCTTACACTCTGCAAGAAATGCTCACAGTGAAGTCGGACGATGTGAACGGCCGTACCAAGATGTACAAAAACATCGTGGATGGCGATCACCGTATGGAGCCGGGCATGCCCGAGTCCTTCAACGTGTTGATCAAGGAAATTCGTTCCCTCGGCATCGATATCGATCTGGAAACCGAATAACACGTGACGCGAATCGAGAGCGGGGCAGGATTGCCCGCTCTCTGCTCCGCCAGGAGGAAAGGCCTTGAAAGACCTACTGAATTTGCTGAAAAACCAGGGTCAAGTCGAAGAGTTCGACGCCATCCG
Source organism: Pseudomonas sp. GL-B-12 (assembly GCF_019955895.1). Classification (NCBI taxonomy): domain Bacteria; kingdom Pseudomonadati; phylum Pseudomonadota; class Gammaproteobacteria; order Pseudomonadales; family Pseudomonadaceae; genus Pseudomonas; species Pseudomonas sp. GL-B-12. Next base: position 65,340 of record NZ_JAHBCX010000023.1, on the reverse strand, counting down.
TATCGGATTGGCATCGCCTGAGATGATCCGCTCGTGGTCGTTCGGTGAAGTTAAAAAGCCGGAAACCATCAACTACCGTACGTTCAAACCTGAGCGTGACGGCCTGTTCTGCGCCAAGATCTTTGGCCCGGTAAAGGATTACGAGTGCCTGTGCGGTAAGTACAAGCGCTTGAAGCACCGTGGTGTGATCTGCGAGAAGTGCGGCGTTGAAGTCGCGCTGGCAAAAGTTCGTCGTGAGCGCATGGCGCACATCGAACTGGCCTCGCCAGTTGCCCACATCTGGTTCCTGAAATCGCTGCCGTCCCGTATCGGCTTGCTGATGGACATGACCCTGCGTGATATCGAACGCGTTCTCTACTTCGAGAGCTACGTCGTTATCGATCCAGGCATGACCACCCTTGAAAAAGGTCAGCTGCTCAACGACGAGCAGTACTTCGAAGCGCTGGAAGAGTTCGGCGACGATTTCGATGCCCGCATGGGTGCCGAAGCTGTCCGCGAACTGCTGCACGCTATCGACCTGGAACACGAGATTGGCCGCCTGCGTGAAGAAATTCCGCAAACCAACTCCGAAACCAAAATCAAGAAGCTGTCCAAGCGTCTGAAGTTGATGGAAGCCTTCCAGGGTTCCGGCAACCTGCCAGAGTGGATGGTGCTGACCGTTCTGCCGGTTCTGCCGCCAGATCTGCGTCCACTGGTCCCGCTGGATGGCGGTCGCTTCGCGACTTCCGACCTCAACGATCTGTATCGTCGAGTGATCAACCGTAACAACCGCTTGAAGCGCCTGCTTGATCTGTCCGCTCCGGACATCATCGTGCGCAACGAAAAGCGTATGTTGCAGGAAGCTGTCGACGCACTGCTCGACAACGGTCGTCGTGGCCGCGCTATCACCGGTTCCAACAAGCGTCCTCTGAAATCCCTGGCTGACATGATCAAGGGTAAGCAGGGTCGTTTCCGTCAGAACTTGCTCGGTAAGCGTGTTGACTACTCCGGCCGTTCGGTAATTACCGTAGGTCCGACCCTGCGCCTGCACCAGTGCGGTCTGCCGAAGAAAATGGCTCTCGAGCTGTTCAAACCGTTCATTTTCGGCAAGCTTGAAATGCGTGGTCTCGCTACCACCATCAAGGCTGCCAAGAAGATGGTCGAGCGCGAGCTGCCGGAAGTCTGGGACGTTCTCGCTGAAGTGATTCGCGAACACCCGGTTCTTCTCAACCGTGCACCGACCCTTCACCGTCTGGGTATCCAGGCGTTTGAACCGGTACTGATCGAAGGTAAGGCTATCCAGCTGCACCCTCTGGTCTGCGCCGCGTACAACGCCGACTTCGACGGCGACCAAATGGCCGTGCACGTACCGCTGACGCTGGAAGCCCAGCTCGAAGCGCGTGCGTTGATGATGTCGACCAACAACATTCTGTCGCCAGCCAACGGTGAGCCAATCATCGTTCCGTCGCAGGACGTTGTATTGGGTCTGTACTACATGACGCGTGAAGCGATCAACGCCAAGGGCGAAGGTCGTGTGTTCGCGGATCTGCAGGAAGTTGACCGTGTGTTCCGTGCCGGCGAAGCCGCACTGCACGCCAAGGTTAAAGTCCGGATCAACGAAACCGTCAACGACCGTGATGGCGGCAGCGTGAGCAATACCCGTATCGTTGACACCACTGTCGGCCGTGCTCTGTTGTTCCAGGTTGTGCCAAAAGGTCTGTCGTACGACGTCGTCAACCTGCCGATGAAGAAAAAGGCGATCTCCAAGCTGATCAACCAGTGCTACCGCGTGGTTGGTTTGAAAGAGACCGTTATTTTCGCTGACCAGTTGATGTACACCGGTTTTGCTTACTCGACCATTTCCGGCGTTTCCATCGGTGTTAACGACTTCGTTATCCCGGATGAGAAAGCCCGCATCATCGCGGCTGCAACCGATGAAGTGAAAGAGATCGAAAGTCAGTACGCCTCGGGCCTGGTAACTCAGGGCGAGAAGTACAACAAAGTAATCGACCTTTGGTCGAAAGCTAACGACGAAGTCTCCAAGGCAATGATGTCGAACCTCTCGAAAGAGAAGGTTATCGACCGTCACGGCAACGAAGTTGAGCAAGAATCGTTCAACTCGATGTACATGATGGCCGACTCCGGTGCTCGAGGTTCTGCTGCGCAGATCCGTCAGCTGGCCGGTATGCGTGGTCTGATGGCCAAGCCGGACGGCTCCATCATCGAAACGCCGATTACTGCGAACTTCCGTGAAGGTTTGAGCGTACTTCAGTACTTCATCTCCACTCACGGTGCTCGTAAGGGTCTTGCGGATACTGCGTTGAAAACCGCTAACTCCGGTTACTTGACGCGTCGTCTGGTAGACGTTGCGCAGGATCTGGTTGTGACCGAAGTTGACTGCGGGACCGAACACGGTCTGCTGATGACTCCGCACATTGAAGGCGGTGACGTTGTAGAGCCGCTGGGTGAGCGCGTATTGGGTCGTGTTATCGCCCGTGACGTATTCAAGCCGGGTACCGAGGACGTCATCGTTCCTGCCGGCACCCTGGTAGACGAGAAGTGGGTCGAGTTCATCGAGCTCAACAGCATCGACGAAGTGATCGTGCGTTCGCCGATCAGCTGCGAAACCCGCTTCGGTATTTGCGCCAAGTGCTACGGTCGCGATCTGGCTCGTGGTCACCAGGTGAACATCGGTGAAGCGGTCGGCGTTATCGCTGCCCAGTCCATCGGTGAGCCGGGTACCCAGCTGACGATGCGTACGTTCCACATCGGTGGTGCGGCAAGCCGGACCTCCGCTGCGGACAGCGTCCAGGTGAAGAATGGCGGTACTGTTCGTCTGCACAATTTGAAGCACGTGGAACGAGTGGATGGTTGCCTGGTTGCCGTGTCCCGTTCCGGTGAGCTGGCCATCGCGGATGACTTCGGTCGTGAGCGTGAGCGTTACAAGCTGCCGTACGGTGCCGTGATTTCGGTTAAAGAAGGTGACAAGGTCGAAGCTGGCGCCATCGTGGCCAAGTGGGATCCGCACACTCACCCGATCGTTACCGAAATGAAAGGTACCGTGACCTACGTGGGCATGGAAGAAGGCATCACGATCAAGCGTCAGACTGACGAATTGACCGGTATGACCAACATTGAAGTACTTGATGCCAAAGATCGCCCAGCTGCCGGTAAGGACATCCGTCCTGCCGTGAAGATGGTCGACGACAACGGCAAGGATCTGTTGCTGCCAGGTACTGACGTTATCGCTCAGTACTTCCTGCCAGCCAACGCCCTGGTCGGTGTAGCGGACGGTGCGAAGATCGCGATCGGTGATGTTATCGCTCGTATCCCGCAAGAGACTTCGAAAACTCGCGACATCACCGGTGGTCTGCCGCGTGTTGCCGACTTGTTCGAAGCCCGTCGTCCGAAAGAAGCGTCGATTCTGGCTGAAGTCAGCGGCACCATCGCGTTCGGTAAAGAGACCAAAGGCAAGCGCCGTCTGGTCATCACCCCGAACGACGGTACCGACCCGTATGAAGAGCTGATTCCGAAGTGGCGTCACCTGAACGTCTTCGAAGGCGAACAGGTAAACCGCGGCGAAGTTATCTCCGACGGTCCGAGCGATCCACACGACATCCTGCGTCTGCTGGGTGTGAGTGCGCTGGCCAAGTACATCGTTAACGAGATCCAGGACGTTTACCGTCTGCAAGGCGTGAAGATCAACGACAAGCACATCGAGACCATCCTGCGTCAGATGCTGCGTAAAGTTGAGATCGCTGAATCCGGCGATTCCAGTTTCATCAAGGGCGACCAGATGGAATTGACTCACGTTCTGGTAGAGAACGAGCGTCTGAGCGGCGAAGACAAGTTTGTCTCCAAGTTCACTCGCGTTCTGCTGGGTATCACCAAGGCGTCGTTGTCCACCGAATCGTTCATCTCGGCGGCTTCCTTCCAGGAAACCACTCGCGTACTGACCGAAGCGGCGGTAACCGGCAAGCGCGATTACCTGCGCGGCCTGAAAGAAAACGTGGTCGTGGGTCGTCTGATCCCGGCCGGTACCGGTCTGGCTTATCACAGCGAGCGTAAGCGCCGCCGTGATGCAGACAAGCCGTTGCGCGTAAGCGCCAGTGAAGTGGAAGCTGCACTGACCGAAGCGCTGAACTCGAGCGGTAACTGAGTTCTGCGGTAAATGAGTGTGAGGCCCTGGTCACTCCGTTCATCGAATCGAGACAATTTGTCGAGATTGGATGAGCGGGGAGGGCGGGGCCTTGCCTTGACTGGGGACAAGATCCTCTTTAGACTCTTGTACCCCTAAATTTGGCGGGAACTCGTTCCTGCCATTTTGCTTTTCTTGCAAGACAATAGCGTCGCAAGACAACAGTGGAGCTAGTAGATGGCAACTATCAACCAGCTGGTACGTCAGCCGCGTAAGCGTATCGTCGAGAAATCCGACGTGCCTGCGCTGCAGAACTGCCCGCAACGCCGTGGCGTGTGCACCCGTGTGTACACCACCACGCCGAAAAAACCTAACTCGGCACTGCGTAAAGTATGCCGTGTGCGCCTGACCAACGGTTTCGAGGTTTCCTCGTACATCGGCGGTGAAGGCCACAACCTGCAAGAGCACAGCGTGGTACTGATCCGCGGCGGTCGTGTAAAAGACTTGCCAGGTGTTCGTTACCACACCGTTCGCGGTTCGTTGGATACTTCCGGTGTTAAAGGTCGTAACCAGGGTCGTTCGAAGTACGGTACCAAGCGTCCGAAATAATCGGCCGTTTTGCAGTTTTTCATTTTATTGAGTCGATAAGAGTAAGGTCGGGCACGCATCCACAGGAGCTGTCCCGGGCTAACCTGAAGACCGTTTGAGGGCTTATCAATGCCAAGACGTCGCGTAGCAGCCAAGCGTGAGATTCTGGACGATCCGAAATACGGAAGCCAAATCCTCGCCAAATTCATGAACCACGTAATGGAAAGCGGCAAGAAAGCCGTTGCCGAGCGTATCGTTTATGGTGCCCTGGATACCGTGAAGGCTCGTAAGGCCGGCACCGATCCCCTGGAACTCTTCGAAAAAGCACTCGACGCCATCGCTCCGCTGGTCGAAGTGAAGTCGCGCCGCGTTGGTGGTGCTACTTACCAGGTTCCGGTCGAGGTTCGTCCTTCCCGTCGTAACGCTCTGGCAATGCGCTGGTTGGTAGACTACGCCCGCAAGCGCGGCGAGAAGTCTATGGCTCTGCGTTTGGCTGGCGAACTGTTGGACGCTGCCGAAGGTAAAGGTGCTGCAGTTAAGAAGCGTGAAGACGTTCACCGTATGGCTGAAGCCAACAAGGCTTTCTCGCACTACCGCTTCTAATTTTAGCGTCACTCATTTTGCGAGGGCTTTATGGCTCGTACAACACCGATTAATCGCTACCGTAACATTGGTATCGTTGCACACGTGGATGCTGGTAAAACCACCACCACTGAGCGCGTCCTTTTTTACACTGGCAAAAGTCACAAAATGGGCGAGGTGCATGACGGCGCCGCGACCACAGACTGGATGGTGCAGGAGCAGGAGCGTGGTATTACCATTACTTCTGCTGCCATTACCGCCTTCTGGCAGGGTTCTGCGAAGCAGCACAAGGACCAGTACCGTTTCAACGTCATCGATACCCCGGGCCACGTAGACTTCACTATTGAAGTTGAGCGTTCCCTGCGCGTACTCGACGGCGCGGTCGTTGTGTTCTGTGGTACTTCCGGCGTTGAGCCTCAGTCCGAAACCGTATGGCGTCAAGCCAACAAGTACGGTGTTCCACGTATCGTTTACGTGAACAAGATGGACCGTGCCGGTGCGAACTTCCTGCGTGTGATCGCTCAGATCAAGCAGCGTCTGGGTCACACTCCGGTGCCTATCCAGTTGGCTATCGGTTCCGAAGACAACTTCCAGGGTCAGATCGATCTGATGACCATGGAAGCGGTTTACTGGAACGATGCCGACAAGGGCATGACCCCTCGTCGTGAAGCCATCCCTGCTGAACTGCAGGAACTGGCTGAAGAGTGGCGCAACAACATGGTTGAGGCTGCGGCCGAAGCCAGCGAAGAGCTGATGAACAAGTACCTTGAAGGTGAAGAGCTCACCATCGAGGAAATCAAGGGTGCTCTGCGTCAGCGTACTATCGCTGGTGAGATCGTTCTGGCTGTTTGCGGTTCTTCCTTCAAGAACAAGGGTGTTCCCCTGGTTCTCGACGCCGTTATCGACTACCTGCCGGCTCCAACCGACATTCCTGCCATCAAGGGTACCGACCCTGATGACGAGGAAAAGCAAATGGAGCGTCATGCAGACGACAACGAGCCGTTCTCGGCTCTGGCGTTCAAGATCGCTACCGACCCATTCGTGGGTACCTTGACTTTCGTCCGTGTTTACTCGGGCGTGTTGGCCTCCGGCGACGGCGTGATCAACTCGGTCAAAGGCAAGAAAGAGCGCGTGGGCCGTATGGTGCAGATGCACGCAAACGCCCGTGAAGAGATCAAGGAAGTACGCGCTGGTGACATCGCGGCCTTGATCGGCATGAAGGACGTCACCACTGGTGAAACCTTGTGCAACGCTGACAAGCCAATCATCCTGGTTCGCATGGACTTCCCGGAGCCGGTTATTTCGGTTGCCGTTGAGCCTAAGACCAAGGATGACCAGGAAAAAATGGGTATCGCTCTGGGCAAACTTGCTCAGGAAGACCCGTCTTTCCGCGTCAAGACTGATGAAGAGACTGGTCAAACGATCATCTCTGGCATGGGCGAGTTGCACCTGGACATCCTGGTTGACCGGATGCGCCGTGAGTTCAACGTCGAAGCCAACATCGGCAAGCCTCAGGTTTCGTATCGTGAGCGCATCACGAAGAATTGCGAAATCGAAGGCAAGTTCGTTCGTCAGTCCGGTGGTCGTGGCCAGTTCGGCCATTGCTGGATCCGTTTTGCTCCTGCTGACGAAGGTCAGGAAGGTCTGCAATTCGTGAACGAAGTAGTGGGTGGTGTGGTTCCTAAGGAATACATCCCGGCTATCCAGAAGGGTATCGAAGAGCAGATGAAGAACGGCGTTGTTGCCGGCTATCCGCTGATCGGCCTGAAGGCTACCGTGTTTGATGGTTCTTACCACGACGTCGACTCGAACGAGATGGCGTTTAAGGTGGCTGCTTCCATGGCGACCAAGCAACTGGCCCAGAAGGGTGGTGGTGAGTTGCTCGAGCCGATCATGGCGGTAGAGGTTGTTACGCCTGAAGACTATATGGGTGACGTGATGGGCGACCTTAACCGTCGTCGCGGCATGATTCTGGGTATGGAAGACACGGTCTCCGGCAAGGTGATCCGTGCTGAAGTTCCGTTGGGCGAGATGTTCGGTTATGCGACCGACGTTCGTTCGATGTCCCAGGGTCGCGCAAGCTACTCTATGGAATTCAAAAAATACAATACAGCTCCGTCGCACATCGTCGAAACTGTAACCAAAAAACAAGGCTGATTCAGTCCTTTAGGCAAGGAGTTAATTGTCGTGGCTAAAGAAAAATTTGATCGTTCCCTACCGCACGTCAACGTTGGCACCATCGGTCACGTTGACCACGGTAAAACCACTCTGACCGCAGCTCTGACTCGCGTTTGCTCCGAAGTTTTCGGTTCTGCAATCGTTGATTTCGATAAAATCGACAGCGCGCCAGAAGAAAAAGCTCGTGGTATCACCATCAACACCGCTCACGTTGAGTACAACTCGGCCATTCGTCACTACGCTCACGTTGACTGCCCAGGTCACGCTGACTACGTGAAGAACATGATCACCGGTGCTGCCCAGATGGACGGCGCGATCCTGGTTTGCTCGGCCGCTGATGGTCCGATGCCACAAACCCGTGAACACATCCTGCTGTCCCGTCAGGTAGGCGTTCCGTACATCGTGGTTTTCCTGAATAAGGCTGACCTGGTAGACGACGCTGAGCTGCTGGAACTGGTCGAGATGGAAGTTCGCGACCTGCTGTCCACCTACGACTTCCCGGGCGATGACACTCCAATCATCATCGGTTCGGCTCGTATGGCGCTGGAAGGCAAAGACGACAACGAAATGGGTACTACCGCTGTTAAGAAGCTGGTAGAGACTCTGGACAGCTACATCCCAGAACCAGTTCGTATGATCGACAAGCCATTCCTGATGCCAATCGAAGACGTATTCTCGATCTCGGGTCGTGGTACTGTTGTGACTGGTCGTATCGAGCGCGGTATCGTTCGCGTTCAAGATGCGCTGGAAATCGTTGGTCTGCGTGACACTACCACCACCACCTGCACCGGTGTTGAAATGTTCCGCAAGCTGCTCGACGAAGGTCGTGCTGGCGAGAACTGCGGCGTTCTGCTGCGTGGTACCAAGCGTGACGACGTTGAGCGTGGCCAGGTTCTGGTTAAGCCAGGTTCGGTTAAGCCGCACACCAAGTTCACCGCAGAAGTTTACGTTCTGAGCAAGGAAGAAGGCGGTCGTCACACTCCGTTCTTCAAAGGCTACCGTCCACAGTTCTACTTCCGTACTACTGACGTGACTGGTAACTGCCAGCTGCCAGAAGGCGTTGAAATGGTAATGCCAGGTGATAACATCCAGATGGAAGTTACCCTGATCAAGACCATCGCGATGGAAGACGGCCTGCGTTTCGCTATCCGTGAAGGCGGTCGTACCGTCGGCGCTGGCGTCGTAGCCAAAATCATCGAGTAAGCATCTCCTTTGAGATAGCTTCGATGCTTTGAAAAGCCCCCGCTCAGCGGGGGCTTTTTTATTGGGTTGACACCTATCTGGGGCGTCTATAGAATTGCGCCTCCTTTTAACGGGCGTATTGCGCTCGCTGGGAATAGCAGCCGGAGTCTGAAATCCAATGCAAAATCAGCAAATCCGTATCAGGTTGAAGGCTTTTGACCATCGCCTGATCGACCAATCCACCCAGGAAATCGTGGAAACCGCGAAACGTACTGGTGCACAAGTGCGTGGTCCAATTCCACTGCCTACCCGTAAAGAGCGGTTCACCGTTCTGGTCTCCCCGCACGTCAACAAAGACGCGCGTGACCAGTACGAGATCCGTACTCATAAGCGCGTACTGGACATCGTCCAGCCAACGGATAAAACCGTTGATGCACTTATGAAGCTTGATCTGGCGGCCGGTGTGGAAGTACAGATCAGCCTCGGCTAAGACTCGGTCTTAGTCGTGTAACGCTCTGAAATGGGCGGCCATAGCGGGTGAAAGCCCCGTACACTCATGAGGTTTACAACATGACTATTGGTGTAGTCGGTCGTAAATGCGGTATGACCCGTATTTTCACCGAAGAAGGTGTCTCCATTCCGGTCACGGTCATTGAGATCGAGCCGAATCGCGTCACCCAGTTCAAAACTGAAGAGACCGATGGCTATCGTGCAGTGCAAGTCACTGTCGGCGAGCGTCGTGCTTCGCGTGTAACAGCAGCTCAGGCTGGCCACTTCGCTAAAGCGAACGTTGCCGCTGGTCGTACCGTAATGGAATTCCGCCTTGAAGAAGGCGAGTACCAGGCCGGCGATCTGATCAACGCTGAAATCTTCGCCGCTGGTCAACTGGTTGATGTAACCGGTCAGTCCAAGGGTAAAGGCTTCCAGGGTACGATCAAGCGTTGGAATTTCCGCGGGCAAGATAACACCCACGGTAACTCCGTATCCCACCGCGTTCCAGGCTCTATCGGCCAGTGCCAGACTCCTGGTCGTGTATTCAAGGGCAAAAAAATGTCCGGTCATATGGGCGCTGAGCGCGTGACCGTGCAGTCCCTCGAAGTAGTGCGCGTGGACGCTGAACGCAATCTGTTGTTGGTCAAGGGCGCTGTTCCTGGCGCTACTGGCGGCAACTTGGTTGTACGTCCAGCAGCCAAGGCTCGCGGTTAAGGGGAAGCTGACATGCAATTAAATGTAAATGACGCTCAAGCGATCGAAGTTTCCGAACTGACATTTGGCGGCGAATTCAACGAGACGCTGGTTCACCAAGCAGTCGTAGCCTACATGGCTGGCGGTCGTCAGGGTTCCAAGCAGCAAAAGACCCGTTCCGACGTTCGTGGTGGCGGTAAGCGCCCATGGCGTCAGAAAGGTACTGGCCGTGCTCGTGCCGGTACTATCCGTAGCCCAATCTGGCGTGGCGGCGGTACCACTTTCGCAGCTCGTCCTCAGGATCACTCCCAGAAGCTGAACAAGAAGATGTATCGCGCAGCAATGCGTTCCATCCTTGCTGAGCTGGTGCGTACTGATCGTCTGGTCGTGGTTCAGGATTTCGCCGTTGAAACGCCGAAAACCAAAGACCTGCTGGGCAAGCTGAACAACATGAGCCTGACCGACGTTCTGATCGTGTCCGACGCTGTTGATCAGAACCTGTACCTGGCTGCTCGTAACCTGCCACACGTAGATGTACGTGACGTGCAAGGTTCCGATCCAGTTAGTCTGATCGCATACGACAAGGTGTTGATCACCGTGTCGGCCGTGAAGAAATTCGAGGAGCTGCTGGGATGAACCAGGAACGCGTATTTAAAGTTCTGCTTGGCCCGCACGTTTCCGAGAAGGCTACGGTTCTGGCAGACAAGAAAGGCCAGTTCGTTTTCAAGGTTGCTACCGACGCAACCAAGCTGGAAATCAAGAAGGCCGTCGAAAGCCTGTTCAGCGTGAAAGTAGAGCGTGTTACTACCTTGAATGTTCTGGGTAAGAGCAAGCGCACTGCTCGCGGTCTGGGCAAGCGTAATGACTGGAAGAAGGCAGTTATCTCCCTTCAGCCAGGCCAAGATCTCGATTTCAGCAGCAGTGCTGAGTAAGGAAGGGGTGCATCATGGCAATCGTTAAATGCAAACCGACTTCCCCTGGCCGCCGTTTTGTGGTCAAGGTGGTCAACCAGGAGCTGCATAAAGGCGCTCCTCACGCACCGCTGCTCGAGAAGAAATCGAAGACTGGTGGTCGTAACAACAATGGCCGTATTACCACTCGTCACATCGGTGGTGGTCATAAGCAGCATTATCGTCTGGTCGACTTCCGTCGCAACGACAAAGATGGCATCTCTGCCACTGTCGAGCGTATCGAATACGATCCAAACCGTACTGCTCACATCGCTCTGCTGCTGTACGCAGATGGCGAGCGTCGCTACATCATCGCCCCTAAAGGCGTGAGCGCTGGCGACCAGCTGATCGCAGGTGCCCTGGCACCGATCAAGCCGGGCAACGCTCTGCAACTGCGCAACATTCCAGTTGGTAGCACCGTACACGGCATCGAATTGAAGCCAGGTAAAGGCGCTCAGATCGCTCGTTCCGCTGGTGCTTCGGCTCAGCTGATCGCTCGTGAAGGCGTGTACGTTACCCTGCGTCTGCGTTCCGGTGAAATGCGTAAAGTCCTGGCTGAATGCCGTGCGACCCTGGGCGAAGTCTCGAACTCCGAGCACAGCCTGCGTTCGCTGGGTAAAGCTGGTGCCAAACGCTGGCGTGGCGTTCGCCCAACCGTTCGTGGTGTTGCCATGAACCCGGTTGACCACCCACATGGTGGTGGTGAAGGTCGTACCTCTGGTGGTCGTCATCCGGTATCGCCATGGGGCTTCCCGACTAAGGGCGCGAAGACTCGTGGTAATAAGCGTACCGACAAAATGATCGTCCGTCGTCGCAAGTAAATAGAGGGATACGACAGTGCCACGTTCTCTGAAAAAAGGTCCTTTTATCGATCTTCACCTACTGAAGAAGATCGAAGTGGCGGCGGAAAAGAACGATCGCAAACCGGTGAAAACCTGGTCGCGTCGTTCGATGATCCTGCCACAAATGGTCGGTTTGACCATCGCAGTACACAACGGTCGTCAGCACGTCCCAGTTCTCGTGAACGAAGACATGGTCGGCCACAAACTGGGCGAGTTCGCCGGTACCCGCACTTATCGCGGGCACGTGGCAGACAAGAAAGCCAAGCGTTAAGGGGTTAGGAAATGGAAGTAGCCGCTAAGTTGTCGGGCGCTCGAATCTCCGCCCAGAAAGCCCGCTTGGTCGCCGACCAGATCCGCGGGAAGAAGGTGGGCGAAGCGCTCAACCTGTTGGCTTTCAGTAGTAAGAAAGCCGCCGAGATCATGAAGAAAGTGCTGGAGTCGGCCGTAGCCAACGCCGAGCATAACGAAGGCGCAGACGTTGATGACCTGAAGGTCAGCACCGTTTTCGTCAACGAAGGGCGTTCGCTGAAGCGCATCATGCCACGTGCCAAAGGCCGTGCTGATCGCATCGTCAAGCGGTCTTGCCATATCACTGTCAAGGTTGCTGACAAGTAACGGAGTCGAAGAGATGGGTCAGAAAGTACATCCCATTGGCATTCGCCTGGGAATCGTCAAGGAGCACACCTCCGTCTGGTACGCAGACGGTCGGACTTATGCGGACTATTTGCTCGCAGATCTGAAGGTGCGTGAGTATCTCCAAGACAAACTAAAAAGCGCGTCCGTAAGCCGTATCGATATCCATCGTCCGGCCCAAACTGCACGTATCACCATCCACACCGCTCGTCCAGGTATCGTTATCGGGAAGAAGGGTGAGGATGTTGAGAAACTGCGTCAGGACCTGACCAAGCAAATGGGTGTGCCTGTGCACATCAATATCGAAGAGATCCGCAAGCCGGAGCTCGACGGTATGCTGGTTGCGCAGAGCGTAGCTCAGCAGCTGGAGCGTCGCGTAATGTTCCGTCGCGCTATGAAGCGCGCTGTACAGAACGCCATGCGCATTGGTGCCAAAGGCATCAAAATCCAAGTGAGCGGTCGTCTCGGCGGTGCTGAAATCGCACGTACTGAATGGTATCGCGAAGGTCGTGTGCCATTGCACACCCTGCGTGCCGACATCGACTATGCCAACTACGAAGCTCACACCACTTACGGTGTGATCGGTGTAAAGGTTTGGATCTTCAAAGGCGAAGTAATTGGTGGTCGCCAAGAAGAACTGAAACCACAAGCACCAGCGCCTCGTAAAAAAGCTGCTAAGTAAGGGGTACGCCAAATGTTGCAACCAAAGCGTACGAAGTTCCGCAAGCAGATGACAGGCCACAACCGTGGTCTGGCTCAGCGCGGTAGCAAAGTCAGCTTCGGCGAGTTCGCGCTGAAGTCTGTAGCTCGTGGTCGTCTCACCGCTCGTCAGATCGAGTCAGCGCGTCGTGCACTGACCCGTCACGTTAAACGTGGCGGCAAGATCTGGATCCGTGTATTCCCGGACAAGCCGATCTCCAAAAAACCTCTCGAGGTTCGGATGGGTAAAGGTAAGGGTAACGTCGAATACTGGGTAGCCCAGATTCAGCCAGGCAAAGTCCTGTATGAAATCGAGGGTGTAACTGAAGAGCTGGCGCGTGAGGCTTTTGCCCTGGCTGCTGCAAAGCTGCCGCTCGCCACCGCCTTTGTTAAACGGACGGTGATGTGATGAAAGCGAATGAACTTCGTGAAAAATCCGCACAGCAGCTGAACGAGCAACTGCTCGGCTTGCTGCGCGACCAGTTCAATCTGCGTATGCAGAAAGCAACTGGCCAGTTGGGGCAGTCTCATCTGCTCTCGCAAGTTAAGCGTGACATCGCTCGCGTGAAGACTGTGCTCAACCAGCAGGCAGGTAAGTAATCATGGCTGAAGCCGAAAAAACTGTCCGTACGCTGACTGGCCGTGTTGTCAGCGACAAGATGGACAAAACCATCACCGTTCTGATCGAGCGTCGCGTTAAGCACCCGATCTACGGTAAATACGTTAAGCGTTCGACTAAGCTGCACGCGCACGACGAAACCAATCAGTGCCACATCGGCGACAAAGTCACTATTCGTGAAACTCGTCCTTTGGCCAAGACCAAGTCTTGGGCGCTGGTTGATGTTCTCGAACGCGCTGTGGAAGTCTAAGGACTAGGGGTCGGAGAAATTATATGATTCAGACTCAATCCATGCTCGATGTGGCCGATAACAGCGGCGCTCGCCGTGTTATGTGCATCAAGGTGCTGGGTGGCTCCCATCGTCGTTACGCTGGTATCGGTGACATAATCAAAGTTACCGTGAAGGAAGCAATTCCTCGCGGTAAAGTGAAAAAAGGCCAAGTGATGACTGCTGTTGTAGTCCGCACTCGTCACGGCGTACGTCGTGCTGATGGCTCCATTATCCGCTTTGATGGCAACGCTGCTGTTCTTCTGAACAACAAGCAAGAGCCGATCGGCACCCGTATCTTTGGGCCAGTGACCCGTGAACTTCGTACTGAGAAGTTCATGAAGATCGTCTCGCTCGCCCCAGAAGTGCTGTAAGGAGATCCGACATGCAAAAGATTCGTCGTGACGACGAGATCATCGTGATCGCCGGCAAAGACAAAGGTAAGCGCGGTAAGGTGCTTAAGGTTCTCGCTAACAACCGTCTGGTTATTGGTGGTCTGAACCTGGTCAAGCGTCATACCAAGCCTAACCCGATGTCGGGCGTGCAGGGCGGTATCGTCGAAAAAGAAGCTCCACTGGATGCTTCTAACGTCGCCATTTTCAACGGCGAAACCAACAAGGCTGACCGCGTTGGTTTCAAAGTAGAAGACGGCAAGAAAATTCGTGTCTTCAAGTCGACCCAAAAAGCGGTTGATGCTTGAACACTGCTAGGTAGATGAGACCATGGCACGACTAAAAGAGATTTACCGGAAGGAAATTGCTCCGAAACTTAAGGAAGAACTTAAGCTTTCGAACGTGATGGAAGTTCCGCGCGTTACCAAAATCACCCTGAACATGGGTCTGGGCGAAGCGATCGGCGACAAAAAAGTCATCGAGCACGCTGTTGCTGACCTGGAAAAGATCACCGGCCAGAAAGTCGTTGTGACCTACGCTCGCAAATCCATCGCTGGCTTTAAAGTCCGTGAAGGTTGGCCGATCGGCGTCAAAGTGACCCTGCGCCGTGAGCGTATGTACGAGTTCCTGGATCGTCTGCTGTCGATCTCCCTGCCTCGGGTTCGCGACTTCCGCGGCCTGAATGCCAAGTCCTTCGATGGTCGTGGCAACTACAGCATGGGCGTGAAAGAGCAGATCATCTTCCCGGAAATCGACTACGACAAGATCGATGCTCTCCGCGGTCTGGACATCACCCTGACCACCACTGCCAAGAACGATGATGAAGGCCGCGCTCTGCTGCGTGCGTTCAAATTCCCGTTCCGCAACTGATTGGAGTAGGACCATGGCCAAGATGAGCATGAAAAACCGCGAGCTGAAGCGTCAGCTCACGGTTGCCAAGTACGCCAAGAAGCGTGCAGCACTGAAAGCTATCATCGTTGATCTGAACGCAAGTCCAGAAGCGCGTTGGGAAGCTACAGTAGCCCTGCAGAAGCAGCCACGTGACGCAAGCGCTTCGCGCATGCGTAACCGCTGCCGCCTGACCGGTCGTCCACACGGCGTTTACCGCAAGTTCGGCCTCGGCCGTAACAAGCTGCGTGAAGCTGCCATGCGTGGTGACGTACCGGGTCTGGTTAAAGCCAGCTGGTAAGTACTGTCAAAGTCTCGGTGTCCAGGATCGCAAGATCCTGACCGCCGGTGGCCTTGAATCTGGATCAAGCCCCTTTTGGGGCTTGATTCATTTCTGGGGTGTGTCTAGAATACCCGGCTCGCCTGAGCCCGTGTTTTTCATGCTCGGAGATTCTCGGCGACACGTAATAGCCGCAAGGCTAATTTTTTTGTATTAGGAGCGTCTAGCCCATGAGTATGCAGGACCCGTTAGCGGACATGCTAACTCGTATCCGTAATGCCCAGATGGCTGAAAAGTCCGTCGTAAGCATGCCATCTTCCACGTTGAAGGTAGCTGTTGCCAAAGTCCTGAAGGACGAAGGTTACATTGCGGGTTATCAGATCAGCAGCGAAATCAAACCACTGCTGTCCATCGAGCTGAAGTACTTCGAAGGCCGTCCGGTTATCGAAGAAGTGAAGCGCGTTAGCCGTCCAGGCCTGCGTCAGTACAAGTCCGTCGATGATCTGCCAAAAGTTCGTGGCGGTCTCGGTGTGTCTATCGTCTCCACCAACAAAGGTGTGATGACGGATCGTGCTGCGCGCGCTGCCGGTGTCGGCGGCGAAGTTCTTTGCACTGTGTTCTAAGGGGGGATAAGCATGTCTCGCGTCGCTAAGAACCCCGTTAAGCTGCCAGCCGGTGTCGAAGTAAAATTCGCAGGCCAGCAGCTTTCGGTGAAGGGTGCCAAGGGTACTCTTGAACTGAACATCCATTCGTCCGTTGAGATCGTTGAAGAAGCTGGTGAGCTGCGTTTCGCTGCTCGCAATGGCGATCAACAAACTCGCGCAATGGCCGGTACCACGCGTGCGTTGGTAAACAACATGGTCCAAGGCGTAAGCCAAGGCTTCGAGCGCAAGCTCCAGCTGGTCGGTGTTGGTTACAAGGCGCAAGCAAAAGGCACGGTTTTGAACCTGGCCCTTGGCTTCTCGCACCCAGTGGATTACGAACTGCCGGAAGGCATCACCGCTGAGACTCCTAGCCAGACCGATATCCTGATCAAGGGCATCGATAAGCAGCTGGTAGGTCAAGTGGCCGCTGAGATCCGCGACTTCCGTCCACCAGAGCCGTACAAAGGCAAAGGTGTGCGCTACGCGGACGAAGTCGTCCGTCGTAAAGAAGCCAAGAAGAAGTAGGGCATAGCAAATGACCGACAAAAAAGTTACTCGACTGCGTCGCGCTCGCAAAGCACGCCTGAAAATGCACGAACTCGAAGTCGTGCGTCTCTGCGTGTTCCGCTCGTCGCAGCACATCTACGCCCAGGTCATCTCGGCCGACGGCAACAAAGTCCTGGCAAGCGCCTCGACTTTGGATAAAGAACTGCGTGATGGTGCCACCGGCAACATCGACGCGGCCACAAAGGTTGGCCAGCTGGTCGCTACGCGTGCTAAGGCCGCTGGCGTCTCGCAAGTGGCTTTCGACCGCTCTGGCTTCAAGTACCACGGCCGCGTTAAAGCGCTGGCTGATGCTGCTCGTGAAGCTGGGCTGGAGTTCTAAGTTATGTCAAATAACGACCAAAAGCGCGACGAAGGCTACATTGAGAAGCTGGTTCAAGTTAACCGCGTAGCCAAAACCGTTAAAGGCGGCCGTATCTTCACTTTCACCGCGTTGACCGTGGTTGGTGATGGTAAAGGGCGTGTTGGCTTCGGCCGTGGCAAGTCGCGTGAAGTGCCTGCTGCGATCCAGAAGGCAATGGAAGCTGCTCGCCGCAACATGATTCAAGTTGACCTGAACGGCACTACTCTGCAGTACGCAATGAAGTCCGCTCACGGCGCTTCGAAGGTGTACATGCAGCCTGCTTCTGAAGGTACCGGTATCATCGCTGGCGGCGCTATGCGTGCTGTCCTCGAAGTTGCTGGCGTTCAGAACGTTCTGGCCAAGTGCTACGGCTCGACTAACCCGGTAAACGTGGTTCACGCCACTTTCAAGGGTTTGAAAGCAATGCAGTCTCCTGAATCCATTGCCGCCAAGCGTGGCAAAAGCGTCAAGGAGATCTTCTGATCATGGCTACCGTAAAAGTAACGCTGATCAAAAGCATGACCGGCCGCATCCCTAACCACAAACTGTGCGTTAAGGGTCTGGGTCTGCGTCGCATCGGTCACACTGTAGAAGTCCAGGATACTCCCGAGAATCGCGGGATGATCAACAAGGCTTACTACATGCTGCGTGTCGAGGGTTAATCGATGAAACTCAATGATCTGAGTCCAGCGCCGGGTTCCCGTCGCGAAAAGCATCGTCCGGGCCGTGGTATCGGTAGCGGTTTGGGTAAGACTGGTGGCCGTGGTCACAAAGGTCAGACCTCCCGCTCCGGTGGCACCATTGCTCCAGGCTTTGAAGGCGGTCAACAGCCGCTGCATCGTCGCCTGCCGAAGTTCGGTTTCGTTTCCCTGAAGGCCATGGATCGCGCAGAAGTGCGTCTGTCCGAGCTGGCTAAAGTGGAAGGCGACATCGTCACCGTGCAGTCCCTGAAAGATGCCAACGTGATCAACGTCAACGTACAGCGTGTGAAAATCATGCTGTCCGGTGAAGTGACTCGCGCTGTCACTATCGGCAAGGGAATCGGCGCCACCAAAGGTGCGCGTGCGGCTATCGAAGCAGCTGGCGGCAAGTTCGAGGAATAAATGGCTAAGCAAGGTGCTCTCTCTGCGCTCGGCAAAGGCGGTATGTCTGAACTCTGGGCTCGTCTGCGTTTTCTGTTCCTGGCGATTATCGTCTACCGAATAGGCGCACACATCCCGGTTCCAGGTATCAACCCGGACCGACTCGCGGACCTGTTTCGACAGAATGAGGGGACCATTCTTAGCTTGTTCAACATGTTTTCCGGCGGCGCGCTGGAACGGATGAGCATCTTTGCACTGGGGATCATGCCGTACATCTCGGCATCGATCATCATGCAACTGATGACCGCCGTCAGCCCGCAGCTGGAGCAGTTGAAGAAGGAAGGTGAAGCTGGCCGTCGCAAGATCAGCCAGTACACCCGCTACGGCACTGTCGTCCTCGCTCTCGTCCAGGCCATTGGCATGTCCATTGGTCTGGCGGGGCAGGGCGTTGCGTTCACTGGTGACTTTGGCTTCCATTTCGTCGCGGTATCCACGTTTGTGGCTGGTGCGATGTTCATGATGTGGCTGGGTGAGCAGATTACTGAGCGTGGTGTTGGCAACGGTATCTCGATGTTGATTTTTTCGGGTATCGTCGCCGGTCTTCCGAGAGCGATCGGGCAGTCTTTCGAGTCTGCACGTCAGGGTGATATCAACATCTTCGCCTTGGTTGCCATCGGTTTGCTGGCAGTAGCGATTATCGGTTTCGTGGTGTTCATTGAGCGTGGTCAGCGTCGTATTGCTGTTCACTACGCCAAGCGTCAGCAGGGCCGCAAGGTCTTCGCTGCGCAGACCAGCCACTTGCCGCTGAAGGTGAACATGGCCGGTGTTATTCCGGCTATTTTCGCGAGCAGCATTTTGCTGTTCCCGGCTTCGTTGGGTGCCTGGTTCGGTCAGTCTGAAGGTATGGGCTGGTTGCAGGACATCTCGCAGTCGATCGCTCCTGGTCAGCCGTTGAATATTCTGCTGTTTAGTGCAGGGATTATTTTCTTCTGCTTCTTCTATACGGCGTTGATGTTCAATCCGAAAGACGTAGCGGAAAACCTGAAGAAGTCCGGTGCCTTTATTCCGGGCATCCGTCCAGGTGAGCAGTCTGCGCGCTACATTGATGGCGTTCTGACTCGCTTGACCATGTTCGGTGCTCTTTACATGACGGCCGTCTGCCTGTTGCCCCAGTTCCTGGTGGTTGCAGCCAACGTACCGTTCTACCTTGGCGGGACCTCGTTGCTGATCGTCGTCGTGGTTGTGATGGACTTCATGTCCCAAGTACAATCGCACCTCGTTTCGCACCAGTACGAATCCCTGATGAAGAAAGCCAACCTGAAGGGTTACGGCAGCGGCATGCTGCGCTGACCCATAAGGTTCGAGGAGTTGGTGATGAAAGTTCGTGCATCGGTGAAAAAGCTGTGCCGTAACTGCAAGATTATTCGCCGCGAAGGTGTTGTTCGAGTAATTTGCAGCGCGGAACCGCGTCACAAACAGCGCCAAGGCTGAGTGTGATTGTGCTTCAAGCCCGGCAGCTAGTGCGCTGCCGGGTTGATTATTTGTTATTACAGCGATATTATCTCGCGCCCTATTTCTTGGCTTCCGGGGCGTAGGTAGCTGTCAATTGGAGTCCCACTGAATGGCCCGTATTGCAGGCGTTAACATTCCAGATAACAAGCATACTGTTATCTCGCTGACCTACATCTATGGTGTTGGTCGCACTACTGCACAGAAAATTTGTGCAGAGACTGGGGTAAACCCAGCAGCAAAGATCAAAGATCTGAGCGACGAGCAAATTGAACAGCTGCGTGGCGAAGTGGCGAAGTTCACCACTGAAGGTGACCTGCGTCGCGAAATCAACATGAAAATCAAGCGCTTGATGGACCTCGGTTGCTATCGCGGTCTGCGTCATCGTCGCGGTCTTCCAGTACGCGGTCAGCGTACCAAGACCAACGCGCGTACCCGTAAAGGTCCGCGTAAGCCGATCCGCAAGTAATCGCCCCAGCGAATCGACAGGAATTTAATCATGGCAAAACCTGCTGCTCGTCCTCGTAAAAAAGTTAAAAAGACAGTGGTTGATGGCATCGCCCACATCCATGCATCTTTTAACAACACCATCGTGACCATCACCGACCGTCAAGGTAACGCTCTTTCCTGGGCTACCTCCGGTGGTTCGGGTTTCCGCGGTTCCCGCAAGTCCACCCCGTTTGCTGCTCAAGTAGCTGCTGAACGTGCTGGTCAAGCTGCGCTGGAATACGGCCTGAAAAACCTCGACGTCAACGTCAAAGGTCCAGGTCCAGGTCGTGAATCCGCAGTCCGCGCTTTGAACGGCTGTGGCTACAAGATCGCCAGCATCACCGACGTGACGCCAATCCCGCACAACGGGTGCCGTCCGCCGAAGAAGCGCCGCGTGTAATCCAGGAGATTGTAAAGAATGGCTCGTTACATTGGTCCAAAATGCAAACTCGCTCGTCGCGAAGGCACCGATCTCTTCCTGAAGAGCGGCGTGCGCGCGATCGAATCGAAGTGCAACATTGAAGCAGCACCTGGTATCCACGGCCAACGCCGCGGTCGCCAGTCCGACTACGGCACCCAACTGCGTGAAAAGCAGAAGGTCCGTCGTATCTACGGCGTTCTCGAGCGTCAATTCAGCGGCTACTACAAAGAAGCTGCTGGCAAGAAAGGTGCAACCGGTGAAAACCTGCTGCAACTGCTCGAATGCCGTCTGGACAACGTTGTATACCGTATGGGCTTTGGTTCGACTCGTGCCGAATCCCGTCAGCTGGTATCGCACAAGTCGATCAGCGTAAACGGTCAGACCGTTAACGTTCCGTCCTACCAGGTTCGTGCTGGTGACGTGGTCGCTGTTCGCGAGAAAGCAAAAAATCAACTTCGCATTGTCCAAGCTCTCGATCTGTGTGCCCAACGTGGCCGCGTAGAATGGGTAGAAGTAGACACTGAGAAGAAGTCGGGCGTTTTCAAGAACGTTCCAGCTCGCAGTGATCTGTCCGCCGACATCAACGAAAGCCTGATTGTCGAGCTCTACTCCAAGTAAGGGCTAGAAAATAGGTGCATCCATGCAGATTTCGGTAAATGAGTTCCTGACACCCCGCCACATTGATGTGCAGGTTGTCAGTCCAACCCGCGCCAAGATCACTCTCGAGCCTCTCGAGCGTGGCTTTGGCCATACCCTGGGCAACGCGCTGCGCCGCATCCTGTTGTCCTCAATGCCCGGCTGTGCAGTAGTCGAGGCCGAGATTGACGGTGTGCTCCACGAGTACAGCGCCATCGAAGGTGTACAGGAAGACGTAATTGAAATCCTGTTGAACCTTAAAGGTCTGGCTATCAAGCTGCACGGTCGTGACGAAGTTACGCTGACCTTGTCGAAGAAGGGTTCGGGGGTGGTTACCGCTGCCGATATTCAGCTGGATCATGATGTCGAGATCGTTAATCCCGATCACGTAATCGCTAACCTGGCGTCTAACGGCGCCCTGAACATGAAGCTCGTAGTAGCTCGTGGTCGTGGTTATGAACCGGCAGATTCGCGTCAGAGCGATGAAGACGAAAGCCGCAGCATCGGTCGCTTGCAGCTTGACTCTTCGTTCAGCCCGGTTCGCCGTATCGCATACGTGGTGGAAAACGCCCGTGTCGAGCAGCGTACTAACCTGGACAAGCTGGTTATTGATCTGGAAACCAACGGTACTCTGGATCCTGAAGAGGCAATTCGCCGCGCTGCAACCATCCTGCAACAGCAGTTGGCTGCGTTCGTCGACCTCAAGGGTGACAGTGAGCCAGTGGTTGTCGAGCAGGAAGACGAGATCGATCCGATCCTGCTTCGCCCGGTTGACGATCTGGAACTGACTGTACGTTCGGCTAACTGCCTTAAGGCGGAAAACATCTACTACATCGGTGACCTGATTCAGCGTACCGAAGTAGAGCTGTTGAAGACTCCGAACCTGGGCAAGAAATCCTTGACTGAAATCAAGGACGTTCTGGCCTCCCGCGGTCTGTCCCTCGGCATGCGCCTCGACAACTGGCCGCCTGCAAGTCTTAAGAAGGACGACAAGGCGACTGCCTGATCGTCGTAATCACCGAACGTAGTGTTTGGTAAGGAATGAACCATGCGTCATCGTAAAAGTGGTCGTCACCTGAGCCGCACCAGCTCGCACCGCAAGGCCATGTTCCAAAACATGGCGGTGTCGCTGTTCGAGCACGAGCTGATCAAAACTACTCTGCCAAAAGCTAAAGAACTGCGCCGCGTTGCCGAGCCGCTGATCACTTTGGCCAAGATAGATAGCGTTGCTAACCGCCGTCTGGCTTTCGACCGTACTCGTTCGAAAGCTATCGTTGGTAAGCTCTTCAACGACCTGGGCAAGCGTTACGCTACCCGTGAGGGTGGCTACCTGCGCATCCTCAAGTGCGGTTTCCGCGCTGGCGACAACGCGCCTATGGCGTACGTCGAGTTGGTTGATCGTGCTACTGCTGGCGAAGCTGTATCTGCCGAGTAAGACGTCAGTCTGAAACAAAGAACCGGGCCTAGTGCCCGGTTTTTTGTGCCTGTAAGAAACGCGCTGTTTGTACAAGCGTCTCCTTCGTCCACATCGTCATGATGTGATGGGGATGATCATTAGTTTTTCTCTATCGATGTCTGCAAGTTAATGAATTTGTGGCTGTCATATTGATGATCAATACTCCCTCTCAGCCGATAGCCGGCAGTTCAAGACCGACAGAGGAAGGAAGATCGCATGAGCCAAAACACAACGCTTACCACCGCCAGTGGCGCTCCTGTTGCCGATAACCAGAATTCCCGCTCCGCCGGCCCTCGTGGCCCGCTGCTGCTCGACGACTTTCACCTGATCGAGAAGCTGGCCCACTTCAACCGTGAAAACATCCCTGAGCGCCGTGTACACGCCAAAGGCTCGGGTGCCTACGGTACGTTCACCGTGACGCGCGATATCACTCAATACACCAGCGCGAAGCTGTTTGAGGCAGTCGGCAAGCAAACCCCGACTTTCCTGCGGTTTTCCACCGTGGGCGGTGAACGCGGTTCGGCCGATACCGAGCGTGATCCGCGCGGGTTTGCCTTGAAGTTTTACACCGAGGAAGGCAACTGGGACATCGTCGGCAACAACACCCCCGTGTTCTTCATTCGCGATCCACTGAAGTTTCCAGACTTTATCCACACCCAGAAGCGTTTGCCGCAAAGCAACCTGAAGAGTGCCCAGATGATGTGGGACTTCTGGTCGCATTCGCCCGAGGCGCTGCACCAGGTCACCATCCTGTTCTCCGACCGGGGTATTCCTGACGGATACCGCCACATGCACGGCTTCGGCAGCCACACTTACAGCCTTATCAACGCCCAAGGTGAGCGTCACTGGGTGAAGTGGCACTACAAGACCAAGCAGGGGATCAAGAACCTTGCTCCTGCTGAGGCTGCGCGCCTGGCGGGTACTGATCCGGATTACGCCCAGCGCGACTTGTTCAATGCCATCGAGCAGGGTGATTTCCCGAAATGGCGCGTGTGCATTCAGATCATGAGCGAGGCTCAGGCGGCGGCGCACTACGAGAACCCGTTTGATGTCACCAAAACCTGGTCGCAGAAAGAGTTTCCACTGATTGAAGTCGGAGAACTTGAGCTCAATCGCAATCCGCAGAACTACTTCGCGGAAGTCGAGCAAGCGGCGTTCGGTCCCAGCAATATGGTCCCGGGTGTTGGTCTGTCGCCGGATCGTATGCTGCAAGGTCGGGTCTTCGCCTACGCGGACGCTCATCGCTACCGTGTCGGCACCAATCACCAGCAGTTGCCCGTCAACGCTCCGCGGAGTCCGGTCAACACTTACCAGCGCGATGGCTCGATGGCTTTTGGCAGCAATGGCGGCTCGACGCCGAACTACGAGCCGAACAGCTACGTCGAGTCGCCGAAGCAGGCGCCTCGTTACGCAGAGCCCGCGTTGGCCCTCAGTGGTGCCGCCGATCGTTACGACCACCGTGAAGATACTGATTACTACAGTCACGCCGGCGCGTTGTTCCGCTTGATGACTGAAGAGCAGAAATCACTGTTGGTTGGCAATATCGCCGGTGCGATGGCGGGTGTGTCGAGTGATGTGGTTGACCGTCAGTTGCAGCACTTCTACAAGGCCGACCCGGCGTATGGAGAAGCAATCGCAAAGCTGCTCAACGTACAGCTTAACGAAGTCTAAATGAGAAGCAGAACCGCCCTTGTTTGGGCGGTTTTTGCGTTATTTCGGCTGGTTTTCTCAGAATATCTTCGCTTTTATTGCGTCTTGCGAGTGACGATACGGGCATGTTGGTTCAAACTACAACTTTCAAGCAGGGAGATGTAGGGCGATGCAAGGCCACCCAGATGTGATCGATTACCTCAACACGTTGCTGACCGGCGAACTGGCCGCGCGTGATCAATATTTCGTCCACTCGCGGATGTATGAGGACTGGGGTTTCACCAAGCTCTACGAACGAATCAACCACGAGATGGAAGAGGAAGCAGGGCACGCCGATGCCCTGATGCGCCGGATTCTGATGCTCGAAGGCACGCCGCGCATGCGTCCGGACGATCTCGATATCGGCACCACGGTGACCGAGATGCTCGAAGCGGACTTGCGCCTGGAATACAAGGTCCGTGCTGCGCTGTGCAAGGGCATCAAGCTCTGCGAGCAGCACAAGGACTATGTCAGCCGCGAAATGCTGCGGGTTCAATTGCATGACACCGAAGAAGATCACACCTACTGGCTCGAGAAGCAGTTGGGTCTTATCAAGTTGATCGGGCTTGAGAACTACCTGCAATCCCACACCTGATTGCTGCGAATACAAAAAAGCCCCTGTCACTGATGAAGTGACAGGGGCTTTTTCATGGGGCCCGGTTAAGCCCGGTCACGTTCCAGCAGCGGCTTGAGGTAGTAACCGGTATGAGATTGCTTCATCTCTGACACTTCCTCCGGCGTGCCGACGGCAATAATCTGCCCGCCCTTGGAACCGCCCTCCGGACCCAGGTCCACCAGCCAGTCAGCGGTCTTGATCACGTCCAGGTTGTGTTCGATCACTACCACTGTGTTGCCGTGGTCGCGCAGGCGATGCAACACGTCCAGCAGTTGCTGGATATCTGCGAAGTGCAGCCCGGTGGTGGGTTCGTCGAGGATGTACAGGGTCTTGCCGGTATCGCGCTTGGACAGCTCGCGGGACAGTTTCACCCGCTGGGCTTCACCGCCGGACAGCGTGGTCGCCGATTGCCCCAGCTTGATGTACGACAGGCCGACGTCCATCAACGTTTGCAGCTTGCGCGCCAGGGCCGGTACGGCATCGAAGAACACCCGCGCTTCCTCGATGGTCATCTCGAGGGTTTCGTGGATGCTCTTGCCCTTGTACTTGATCTCCAGGGTCTCGCGGTTGTAACGCTTGCTCTTGCACACGTCGCAGGGCACGTAGATGTCCGGCAGGAAGTGCATCTCGACCTTGATCAGGCCGTCGCCCTGGCAGGCTTCGCAGCGGCCGCCCTTGACGTTGAAGGAGAAGCGCCCCGGCCCGTAGCCCCGGGAGCGGGACTCCGGTACGCCGGCGAACAACTCGCGGATTGGTGTGAACAATCCGGTGTAGGTAGCCGGGTTGGAACGCGGTGTACGGCCGATCGGGCTCTGGTCGATGTCGACGACCTTGTCCAGGTGCTCCAGGCCCTTGATGCTGTCGTGGACGGCCGCTTCAAGGGTAGTGGCGCCATTCAGCGCCGTGGCGCTCAGCGGGAACAGGGTGTTGTTGATCAGCGTCGACTTGCCGGAGCCGGACACGCCAGTCACGCAAGTCAGCAGACCAATCGGAATCTCCAGGTCGACATTGCGCAGGTTGTTGCCGCGCGCGCCCTTGAGCGACAGCGTCAGCTTCTTGTTGCGCGGCGTGCGCTTGGCCGGGACTTCGATCTTCACCCGGCCCGACAGGTATTTGCCCGTCAGCGAGTCCGGGTGCGCCATGACCTCGGCCGGTGTGCCTTCGGCGACGATATGCCCGCCGTGCACGCCAGCGCCCGGGCCGATGTCCACCACGTAGTCGGCCAGACGGATCGCGTCTTCATCGTGCTCGACCACGATCACCGTGTTACCGATATCGCGCAGGTGCTTGAGGGTGCCCAGCAGCCGGTCGTTATCGCGCTGATGCAGGCCGATGGAGGGTTCGTCGAGGATATACAGGACGCCCACCAGGCCGGCGCCAATCTGGCTGGCCAGACGAATACGCTGGGCCTCGCCACCGGACAAAGTGTCCGCGCTGCGATCCAGCGACAGATAGTCGAGGCCGACGTTGACCAGGAACTGCAGGCGTTCGCGGATTTCCTTGAGGATCTTGTCGGCAATTTCGCCACGCCGGCCGGTGAGCTTGAGCCCGCCAAAATAATCGGACGCATCGCCGATCGGCAGGTTGGTCACCGCCGGCAGGGTTTTCTCGCCAACCCATACATGCCGCGCCTCACGCCGCAGGCGGGTGCCGCGGCAATCCGGGCACGACTGGGTGCTGAGGAACTTGGCCAGTTCTTCGCGCACCGATGCCGATTCGGTTTCGCGGTAACGGCGTTCCAGGTTCGGCACGATGCCTTCGAACGGGTGCGAGCGTTTGACGATATCGCCACGGTCGTTCAGGTATTTGAAGTCGACGTTTTGCGAACCGCTGCCGTGCAGGATGAATTTCTGCTGATCGGCTGGCAGTTCGTTGAACGGCACTTCCAGGCTGAACTTGTAGTGCGAGGCCAGCGAGCCGAGCATCTGGAAGTAATAGACGTTGCGTCGATCCCAGCCACGAATCGCCCCTTCGGCCAAGGTCAGTTCGCCATTGACCAGGCGCTTGATGTCGAAGAATTGCTTCACCCCCAAACCATCGCAGGTCGGGCAAGCGCCAGCCGGGTTGTTGAAGGAGAACAGCTTGGGCTCCAGTTCGCTGATCGCGTGGCCGCAGATCGGGCAGGCGAAGCGTGCGGAGAAGATCATCTCTTCACCCGGCTCGTCGTCCATCGGTGCCACCAGGGCGATGCCGTCCGCCAGTTTCAGCGCGGTCTCGAAGGATTCGGCCAGGCGTTGTTGCAGGTCGGCGCGAACCTTGAAGCGGTCGACCACGACATCGATGGTATGTTTTTTCTGCTTGTCGAGCTTGGGCGCTTCGTCCAGCTCATAGAGCTTGCCGTTGATTCGGGCGCGGACGAAGCCCTGCGCGCGCAGCTCTTCGAAAACCGACAGGTGCTCGCCTTTGCGCTCGCGGATGACGGGCGCCAACAGCATGAGCTTGCTGCCCTCCGGTTCGGCGAGGACCAGGTCGACCATCTGGCTGACGGTCTGCGCTTCCAGCGGGATGTCGTGATCCGGGCAACGGGGAATACCCACGCGTGCATAAAGCAGGCGCAGGTAGTCGTAGATTTCGGTGATGGTGCCGACCGTCGAGCGCGGGTTGTGCGAGGTCGACTTCTGTTCGATGGAGATCGCCGGCGACAAGCCTTCGATGGTGTCGACGTCGGGCTTTTCCATCATCGACAGGAACTGCCGGGCGTAGGCCGACAGCGATTCGACGTAGCGACGCTGACCTTCGGCGTACAGGGTGTCGAAAGCCAGGGACGACTTGCCGGAGCCGGACAGGCCGGTGATGACGATCAGCTTGTCCCGTGGCAGGGTCAGGTCGATGTTCTTCAGGTTGTGGGTTCGAGCCCCACGAATCAGGATCTTGTCCAAAGTGGCCTCGCTTGGCGGGCGTCGAAAACGTAGGAGTATACGGCCAAATACTGGATGGATGCACACTATCGAACGAGTGGGCTACTGTCTTACATGAAGAGTGTGTCAGCAATGCGCGTCAAAGCGTCGCGATATACCCTGCCAATCGATGGGACTGGTAGAATCGCCGCCGGTTCACATGAGGTTTTTCCATGCACGATCCCCACAGCGAGCGCATGAGTGGCAGCGAGACCCGCGCGGCAAGCGGTCTGGCCCTGGTGTTCGCCTTCCGTATGCTTGGCATGTTCATGGTGTTGCCGGTACTGGCGACCTATGGGATGGATCTGGCTGGAGCCACGCCGGCCCTGATCGGTCTGGCGATTGGCGCTTATGGCTTGACCCAGGCAGTTTTCCAGATTCCGTTCGGTTTCATTTCCGACCGCATCGGTCGCCGCCCGGTGATTTACCTGGGCCTGATCGTCTTTGCCCTCGGCAGTCTGCTGGCAGCCAATGCCGACTCGATCTGGGGCGTGATTGCCGGCCGGATCCTGCAGGGCGCCGGAGCGATTTCCGCAGCGGTCATGGCCTTGCTGTCCGACCTGACCCGCGAGCAGCACCGGACCAAGGCCATGGCCATGATCGGCATGACCATCGGCCTGTCGTTTGCGGTGGCCATGGTGGTCGGTCCGCTGCTGACCCGTGCCTTCGGGCTGTCCGGGCTGTTCCTTGCCACCGGCGGTATGGCACTGTTCGGCATCGTGATCGTGATGTTCATGGTGCCGCGCTCCACCGGCCCGTTGCAGCACCGTGAGTCCGGTGTCGCGCGCCAGGCGCTGATCCCGACCCTCAAGCATCCGGACCTGCTGCGCCTGGATCTGGGCATTTTTGTGTTGCACGCGATGTTGATGTCCAGCTTCGTCGCCTTGCCGCTGGCGCTGGTCGAGAAAGCCGGGCTGCCCAAAGAGCAGCACTGGTGGGTGTACCTGACCGCGCTGCTGATTTCTTTCTTCGCCATGATCCCGTTCATTATCTACGGCGAGAAGAAACGCAAAATGAAACGAGTTTTAATCGGCTCCGTCGTGACGCTGATGCTCACTGAGCTATTCTTCTGGCAGTTCGGCGACAGCTTGCGGGCTCTGGTGATTGGTACGGTGGTGTTCTTCACCGCGTTCAATCTGCTGGAAGCTTCGTTGCCATCGCTGATCAGCAAGGTTTCACCGGCCGGCGGCAAGGGCACGGCGATGGGGGTTTATTCCACCAGCCAGTTCCTCGGGTCGGCATTGGGCGGCATTCTTGGCGGCTGGCTGTTCCAGCATGGCGGTCTGTCGGTTGTGTTCCTCGGATGCGCCGGTCTGGCTGCCCTCTGGCTGGCCTTTGCTGTTACCATGCGCGAACCTCCCTACGTCACGAGCCTGCGCTTGCCGTTGTCGCCCGAGGCGATGCGCGAAGCGGGTCTGGTCGAGCGCCTGAAGGCGGTCGTAGGGGTAACAGATGCAGTCATCGTCGCAGAAGAGGCGGCGATTTACATCAAACTGGACACCGAACTATTGGATCGCACCACCCTTGAGTGCCTGGTGAACAACCCGGCCGGGGCAGCGTGCGTAGCCTAGGAGAACGTTATGGCCCGTGGGGTTAACAAAGTCATATTGGTCGGCACTTGCGGCCAGGATCCCGAAGTTCGCTACTTGCCTAACGGTAACGCCGTGACCAACCTGAGTCTGGCGACCAGCGAACAGTGGACCGACAAGCAAACCGGTCAGAAAGTCGAAAAGACCGAATGGCACCGTGTGTCGATGTTCGGCAAGGTTGCAGAAATCGCTGGCGAATACCTGCGTAAAGGTTCGCAGGTCTACATCGAAGGCAAGCTGCAGACCCGCGAGTGGGAAAAAGACGGTATCAAGCGTTACACCACCGAAATCGTGGTCGACATGCAAGGCACCATGCAACTGCTGGGCGGCCGTCCACAGGGCGACCAGCAGGGCCAGGGCGGCGGTAACAACTACCAGCAATCCGCTCCGCGCCAGCAGGCTCCGCGTCCACAGCAGCCGGCGCCGCAACAGTCGCGCCCGGCTCCACAGCAGGCTGCTCCTCAGCCGGCTCCGGATTTCGACAGCTTTGATGACGATATTCCGTTCTAGAGCGGCTGCAAGTCTCAAGCTGAAACACAAAACCCGCACTTCACTTGGAAGTGCGGGTTTTTTATGGGCGGTGAAATTTAGTTGCAGACTCAGGCAGACAGGAACTCGTCGGTCGACACCACGCTGGCATAGGCAAACGCCAGGGCCGCCATGAACGCCGCATGAACCTGCGCCGCCGGAACCGTCACACCATTGAACTCCAGGTCGCGGGTGGCGCAGGCGTCGTGGATCACGGTGACCGTATAGCCGAAATCCGCCGCCGCACGGGTGATGCCGTCGACGCACATGTGGCTCATGCTGCCCACGACCACCAGCTCCTTGATGCCTTGTTCGTCGAGGATCGATTTCAGTTCGGTTTCGCGGAACGAGTTGACGAAGTGCTTGAGTACCACCGGTTCGTCGGCGCGGTTGAGCACTTTCGGGTGCAGCTTGGCGCCCTCGGAGTTCGGGGTGAAAAACGGCGCCTCTTCGGAGGTGAACTCGTGGCGGATGTGCACCACCGAATCCCCCGCGTCGCGGAAGGCCTTGATCAGGCGGACGGCGTTGTCGGCGGCGGCGTCGGCACCGACCAGCGGCCACTTGCCTTGGGGGAAGTAGTCGTTCTGGATATCGACTACGATGAGCGCTTGCTTGGCCATGACTGTTTCCTCGAAGTGTGTGTTGGTGTGGAATGAAGTATTGGCTCTGGCAGGCGATCCGAGGATTGGCCGCACCGACAATAGAAGGGGGAAAACTGACAATGGACGCAGAAAGGGCAATCGCCGAACTCGGTGTGCTGATCTATCCCGGCGCGCAGATGGCGGCGGTGCATGGCTTGACGGATTTGTTCGGGGTGGCCAACCGGATTGCCGCCGAACATCAGTCTGCGCAGTTGCCGCTGTTGCGGGTCAGCCATTGGCAGGTCGAAGGCGATCAGCTGCCGGTTCGGGTCTTCGACAGCCATCCCGGCCCGGAGCGCGCCCTGGTGGCCGTGTTGATTCCGCCGTCGATCGGCGGTTTTTCCGCGGGCCAAGCACCACAGGGACTGATCCGCTGGTTGCGTAAGCAACATGCCAACGGTGCGACACTGGGCGGGGTTTGCGTGGGTTCTATCCTGTTGGCCGAAAGCGGTTTGCTCGACGGTCGCAGCGCCACCACTCACTGGACTTCGGCCAAAGCCTTCGCCGAACGTTATCCGGCGATCCGGCTCAATGCCGATACGCCGATTGTCGATGACGGCGACCTGATTACCACCGCCGGGCTGATGGCCTGGTCGGAACTGGGTCTGCGCCTGGTCAACCGGCTGCTGGGGCCAAGCATCGCCACCAACACCGCGCGTTTTCTGGTGGTGGAGCACAGCGACAGCGCCAGTGAGTGCGGCAGCAATTTTGCGCCGATCCTCAGCCACGGCGATGCGGCGATCCTCAAGGTGCAACACTGGCTGCAAAGCACCGGGGCGACCGATGTGTCGCTGGCGGCGATGGCTGAAAAAGCAGGGTTGGAAGAACGTACCTTCCTGCGCCGTTTCCGCGCGGCCACCGGGCTCAAACCCACGGAATACTGCCAGCATCTGCGAGTCGGCAAGGCCCGGGAAATGCTTGAGTTCACCAACGGCACCATTGACCACATCGCCTGGACCGTGGGTTATCAGGACCCCGGGGCGTTTCGCGCGACGTTCAAGAAAATCACCGGGCTGGCGCCGAGTGATTATCGGACGCGGTTTGGGGTGACGCCGGGTGCCGCGGCACGGTAAGTGGAACACCGAAAATCCAGTGTGGGAGCGAGCCTGCTCGCGATAGCGGTGTGTCAGGCGACATCAATGTTGATGGTGCTGGCCTCATCGCGAGCAGGCTCGCTCCCACAGGAATCGTGCAAAATGCCGGAGTATCAAAGGGCGTCGTGCAGAATAAAACAGGCCCCATGCCATCACTTTATACGCAACGGGCTGATTTAAAACCCCTTTTGCCGCAACGGGCCTTGGCCTGATCTCTGCACCCCTTCAGCTACATTCATCAAGCGTCGATTGAAGGGGGATGCATGACCCCAACAAACCGCAGGAAACTGGTGGTCGCCCATTCGGTGCTCGCCGACGCGCCACTGCACGAAGTTGAAACCAACCGTGCACTGGCCCGCTGGCTGGCGCAGATTTTGCGGCTCAAGTACGGTGGCAGCTACGACCCGCAGTTGCATGACGGGCGGGACCTCTACCTGTTGCCGACCCAGACCCTGGTGGGCGCTGCGGCTGCCCGGCAACTGGGGGTCAAGGGACCGGAGGATTTGTGGGGTGGTTATGTCGACCACGACTTCATCTGCACCAAAGCCATCAGTCACGGATTGCTCAACCGCCACGCCCATGCGCCGCCAGGCTGGGCTCCGTTGTTTTCCGAGCGGGTGCGCAACGTGGTGCTCGACGGACTCAGCGTGTTCTCCCTGAAGGATGCGCGCCCGGCGGCGGAGCATCTGTTGTACACCGGGCCGATCCGCCTGAAGCCGATTCATGCCTGTGCCGGACGTGGTCAGGAAGTGATTAAAAGCCTCGACGAGTTCGATGAAGTGCTTGCCAGGCCAGAGGCTGAGGCCACGTTCTGCGAAGGCGTGGTGCTCGAACAGGACCTGGGCCAGGTGATCACCCACAGCGTCGGTCAGAGTTTTATCGGCGGCAAGGTACTCAGTTACTGCGGTGATCAATACTTGACCGAGGACGCTCAGGGTGAGCAGGTGTATGGCGGGTCCAACTTGCTGGTGGTGCCGGGTGACTATGACCAATTGCTGAAGCTGGATCTGCCGGAAGACGTGCGCCTGGCGATCCATCAGGCACAGGTGTTCGACAACTCGGCGGATGAAGCCTACCCAGGTTTCTATGCCTCGCGGCGCAACTACGACATCGCCCAGGGCGTTGATAGCGACGACCAGCCTCGCAGTGGCGTGCTCGAACAGTCCTGGCGCATGGGCGGTGCCAGCAGCGCCGAGGTGGCGGCCTTGCAGAGTTTCGTCAACGATCCGGGGATGTGCGCGATTCGTGTGTCTTCGGTGGAAACCTACATCGATCAGCCGCTGCCGGCAGACGCCATCGAGGTGTACCGCGGGCCGGCGCAGACCAGTGACTTTCTCCTCAAGTACGTGACGGTTAGATCCTATGACGGCTAGAAGCGAATCCATTCAGATCGACATCGACGACGAACAGATGAGCGGGACCTTCCTGAGTCCCAAATCGAAAGTCCCCGGTGTGCTCTTCGTGCACGGTTGGGGCGGCAGTCAGGAGCGGGATCTGGAACGCGCCAAAGGCATCGCCGGGTTGGGTTGTGTATGCCTGACCTTCGACCTGCGCGGGCACACCGGTGGCACCGGCATTCCATTGTCCCGGGTGACCCGGGAGGACAATTTGCGCGACTTGCTGGCGGCCTATGACCGCCTGCTTGCACACCCGGCCCTCGATACATCGGCGATTGCCGTGGTCGGTACCAGCTATGGGGGTTATCTGGCCTCGATCCTGACCTCGCTCAGACCGGTGCGCTGGCTGGCGCTGCGGGTGCCGGCGCTGTATCGCGACGAGCAATGGCACGCGCCGAAACGCGACCTGGACAAGCTGGATCTGCGTGATTACCGAAGCACCCTGGTGCGTGCCGACAGCAATCGTGCCTTGCATGCCTGCTCGCAATTCACCGGGGATGTCCTGCTGGTGCAGTCCGAGACCGACGACTACGTACCCCATTCGACGATCATGAGTTACCGCGCGGCGTGCCAGCAGACTCACTCGCTGACCCATCGCATCATCGATGGCGCCGATCACGCGTTGAGTGATCCGGTTTCGCAGCAGGCCTACACCTCGATCCTCGTCGGCTGGATTACCGAGATGGTGGTGGGGGAGCGGTTGAGCATTATTCAATCATCCTGAGATTTGCGGTGTGCTTGCGGACGCCACAAAATCACTTGGTTTTTTTCTTGATCCGCAACGCCTTGGCCTTGGCCTCCACCAGCAAATACATCACCACGGTAATCAACAGCGGCAGGATGAAATAAATCGCCCGATAGGCCAGCAGTCCCGCCACCAGGCTGCCCCGCGAAACCTCGTGTTGCAGCAGCGCCACGAATACTGCTTCCAGCACGCCGAGCCCGGCCGGGATGTGAGTGATGACTCCGGCGATGGCGCTGATCAACAACACACCCAGTACCAGTGGATAGTCCAGTTTGCTCGGCAGCAAGGTGAAAATCACCGCCGCCATCAGCGACCAGTTCAGGGCACCGAGTGCCAGTTGCAGCACCGCCATGCGCAGCGAAGGCAGGTCAATCTCGATGCCTCGAGTCGCCCACTCCCGACGTTTGGCAAACCGACATGCTGCCAGGTACCCGGCGCTCAGCAGCAATAACAAAACCCCCACGCCTTGCAGTGCGTTACTGCTGAGTTTCCAGCCCGGCGGCATGCGCACCAGCCCGCTGCTGAACACGGCGCCGGCAATCACCATGTAGCCGAACCAGTTGGTCGCCAGGCTCAGGCCGAGGATTTTCGCGATGTTGCTCTTGCTCACCCCGAGCCGCGAATACAACCGGTAACGCATGGCGATGCCGCCGACCCAGGCGCTCAGGTTCAGGTTGAAGGCGTAGCTGATGATCCCCACGGGCAAGATCTGCTTCCAGGTCAGGTTCTGGCGGATATAGGTGCGGCCGATCAGGTCGAAGCAGGCGTACACCAGAAAACTTACCAGGGTCAGCCCCGACGCAATGATCAGCGTGCGCACCTTGAAATCGGCCAGGTTATCGAACACTTCGTTCCATTCGAGGCGCTGGGCGAACATCGTGAACAGCACGATCAGCATCAGGAAAAACAGCATCGTCAGCGGTCGTTTCCAGCGGCTCCAGTGCGACTTGCCAGGGCTTTTGGCGTGAGTTGCCGTGTGCGTATCAGCGCGGTTCATGGTCAGCGCTCCCGGTCGGAGGGAGGGAAGGGTTTCAGGCGAGGTTTATGCGCCGGCAACCAACCGGCCCACGCCGGGAAATGCCGCAGGAAGTGAAACACCAGAAAACCGATGGTCATGTGCCAGACACGCCCGCGTGGCGCGATGTCGGGAGACATGGCCTGGCAATGATTGTCGCTGAGGTCTTCCAGGCGATCGAACAGATGACGATTGAAGCCACGGTCGCGGATCAGCACGTTGGCTTCCAGATTCATCGACAGGCTCAACGGGTCGAGGTTGCTCGAGCCAACGGTGCTCCAGTCCTCATCCACCAGCGCGACCTTGCCGTGCAGCGGGCGGTCGCAATATTCGTAGATCTTCACCCCGGACTTGAGCAAGTAATCGTAAGTCATGCGCGCCGCGAGCCTGGCCACCCGCATGTCTGGCTGGCCCTGCAGGATCAGCCGCACATCCACGCCTCGGCGAGCCGCGTTGCGGATCTCGCGCAGCAAGCGGAAACCGGGAAAGAAGTAGGCGTTGGCGATCACCACCCGGCGCTGCGCCTGGCGCAATACCTGTCGGTAAACCTCCTCGATGTCGGTCTGGTGTTCCCCGTTGTCGCGGTACACCAACCGCACCTGGCCATCGTGATCACTTAAGGCCAGTTCCGAGCGCCGCTGCCGACGGCGTTGCCACCAGTATTTGGCGTGCACTGGGCGGCCGCATTGCAGCAGGGCAAAGTGATGGATATCGGCCACGGCCGGGCCTTGCACTTCTACGGAATAATCCTGTTTGGCCTCGGGGCCGAAGTCGGCCAGATGATCGGCAGAAAAGTTGATCCCGCCGACGAACGCGACGGTGCCATCCACGACCACAATCTTGCGGTGCAGGCGCCGGAACCAGTTGGTGCGCATGCCCAGGCGTTTCGGCGCCGGGTCGAACATTTGCAGGTGTACGCCGGCGGCGGTCAGGGCGGTGAGGAACCCGGTACTCAGTTCGCCGCAGCCAAAGCCGTCGAGGCTGACGGTAGTACGCACGCCACGTTGAGCGGCTTCGATCAGGATCTGTTGCAGCTCATTGCCGACCTTGTCCTCGAACAGAATGAAGGTTTCCAACAGGATTTCACTTTGCGCCCGGCGCAGGGCTTCAAACACCCGGGGAAAATACGCCTCACCGTTTTCCAGCAACTCGACCCGATTGCTGCCTTGCCAGCCGTATTCGACATCGACCGCTGTCGGCTCGCGAGTGGGCGGAGCAGGGATGTGTTCCAGCGTGGTGTTTTCCATCGACTGGCTGCTCATAGCTCGATCTCCACCGACAGCGGGACGTGGTCGGAAAGGTGCGACCAGGGGCGGGAGGTCAGCACTTGCGGATGGCTGGCCTTGAGGTTGCGCACGTAGATGCGGTCCAGGCGCAATGCCGGCAAGCGCGCGGGGAAACTGCGCGCCGGTTTGCCATGGTGCGCGGCGAAGACTTCACGCAAACCGCTGGGCGTGAGCAATGCATCGGCGCGCTGGCGCCAATCGTTGAAGTCCCCGGCGACAATCACTGGGGCATCACCCGGCAGGGCATCCAGGCGTTGGGCGAGCAACTTCAGTTGTGCTGTGCGGTGGGTTTCGCGCAGCCCCAGGTGCACGCAAATCGCATGCACTTCCTGGCCATCACCGGGCAAGCGCAACACGCAATGCAGAATTCCGCGGTTCTCGTGGCCGCTGATGGACACGTCGAGGTTGTCGTGGCGGATGATCTGGAACTTTGACAGCAGCGCATTACCGTGATCGCCCGCCGGATACACCGCATTGCGGCCATAGGCGAACTGCGGCCACAGGCTGTCGGCAAGGAATTCGTATTGCGGCATCGCCGGCCAGTTGGTGTAGCGCCTGGGATGCTGTTCGTGGGTACCGTGGACTTCCTGCAAAAACACCACATCGGCAGACACACTGCGCACTGCTTCACGCAGTTCCGGCAGGATGAAACGCCGGTTCAGCGCGGTGAAACCTTTGTGGGTGTTGACCGTCAGCACCGTGAAACGACAAGTGACGGACGAACCCTGTACCCGCATGTCGGTTGCGTTTGAGTGTGCGGGAATATCGGTGTGATTCGCTGTCATGTCGTCTCCCGCCTGACGGCTCCTGTCATTGGATGACTCTGGGGCAGTGGCGAAAGTTTCGATGGGGCGGCGGACGGTACACAGTTTACTAATCACCACAAACATTGTGGGAGCGGGCTTGCCCGCGATAGCGGATTGGCAGCCACCTCCATGTTGAATGTGCCGTCGCCATCGCGGGCAAGCCCGCTCCCACAGGGTCCCTCAGTGGCCAGCAACGATCCGGGTCGTCCCTTCAACCGGTTCGGCATAGACCGGGCCGAGGCGATCAAGACGCCCGCTCCACGCGGTCAATGCCAGCGCCACCAACACCACCAGGCCACCGATCCACGCGGTGTGAATCAGTCCCATGTGGGCGACGATCAGGCCACCGCCCCACGCGCCACCGGCAATGCCGAGGTTGAACGCCGCGATGTTCAGGCCGGATGCCACGTCCACCACCTGCGGGGTGTGATGCTCAGCCTGGCGCACCACATACACCTGCAACCCCGGCACGTTGCCGAATGCCACGGCACCCCAGACCAGCACGGTGGCCAGCGCCAGCCAAGGATTGCCGGCGGTGAAGGTCAGCACGAACAACACGGCGGCGAGCAGGGCAAAGATGATTTTCAGGGCGCTGATCGGGCCGTGTTTGTCCGCCAGTTTGCCGCCCCAGATGTTGCCGACGGCCACGGAGATGCCGTAGACCAGCAACACCAGGCTGACGGTGCTGGCGCTGAAGCCGGAAAGGTCCTGAAGAATCGGTGCGAGGAAGGTAAAGGCAATGAACGAGCCACCGTAGCCGACGGCCGTCATGGCATACACCAGCAACAGGCGCGGTTGCTTGAGCACCTGCAGTTGCTGCCGCAACGATGCGGGTTTGCTGTGGGCGATATTTTTCGGCACGTAGATCAGGCTGCCGATGAAGGCGATCACGCCCAGGGCCGAAACGGCGAGGAAGGTTTCACGCCAGCCGAAATGCTGGCCGATGAATGTCCCCAGCGGCACGCCGGTGACCAGCGCCACGGTCAGGCCGGTGAACATGATGGCAATCGCGCTGGCGGCTTTTTCCTTCGGCACTAGACTGGTGGCGATGGTCGAGCCGATCGAGAAAAACACCCCGTGGGCCAGACCGGTGACGATCCGCGCGAGGATCAACGACTCATAACTCGGTGCTTGCCACGCCAACAGATTGCCGAGGGTGAACAGCACCATCAGCGACAACAGCAGCAACTTGCGCGGAACCTTGCCGGTGAGGGCGGTCAGCACCGGGGCGCCGACGGCAACGCCAAGGGCATACAGGCTGACCAGCAGGCCGGCGGACGGCAGGCTGACGCCGAGGTCGGCGCCAATGGTGGGTAACAGGCCAACGATGACGAACTCGGTCGTCCCGATGGCAAAGGCGCTGAGGGTCAGCGCGAGCAAGGCAATGGGCATGGCTACAACTCCGGAGGTTGATTCGATGGAGCGCAGTGTCGGGATTTGGCTCGTTCAGAAAAATACAGGGATGGACATTTGATATTTGCCTTGGGCGCAAAGATCGCGAGCGCGGGTGTTAGTCTGTGGCGAGGGAGCTATATCCGAACTTGCCCGGTATTTCTCGATCAGTTCCATACAGACACAGCCAAAGGAGCGGGTGCTTTGATCAGGCTCAAGACCGCGATACTGCTGGGAGCGTTGCTGTTTGTGAGCAGCGAGCAACTGGAAGCCGCCGCGATACCGGGGCTGCCGGCCACCGCGACTGCTGCGACGCCGTTGGCCCACCCCGAACCGCTGGTGCAAGGCGGATTACTGGGGGCCATCAGTTCGAGCATCGACGAGGTCCAGACCAAACTCGATCTCAACGAAAACCTCGTCGACGTCTGGCGCCTGCGTGCTGACCGCGCGGCCGATGAAGTGGATCAGTTGGTCAATCAGCCTTCGGCCCGTTCGCCCTGGAGCGTCGCCGGCGATTTCCTGCTGCTGACCTGCGTGTGGGCGGCCGTGTTTGCCTGTCTTTGGCTGCTTGGGCGGATGGCCGCCAGGCGTCTGTGCGAGCATCGTCTGCTGCTCAGTCGTGAACGGGGCCAGGCGTTGCTCGGCTACGTGTTGCCCTACACCCTTCCGGCGGTGGTCAGCCTGCCCTTGACGATTTATGCCAGTCAGTTTTTGCCGATATCGGCGGGAAGGGCGCTGGCGCTGTGTCTGGCTTATGCCACTAGCGCGGGGATATTTTCCGCGTCATTGGTGCTGTCGCTGGTGGTGGTGTTCAATGCCGGGCACAAGCGGCGGGCGGTGCAGATCATCCGCAAGAACAGTCCCCGACCCTTGTTCGTTATCGGCTTTCTGGTGGCATTGAGCGACGCTCTGACCAGCCCGCAGATCGCCCATCAACTGGGCAACAATCTCACCAGCAGCATCGCCGTGTTCACCGGGTTGGCAGCGTCGATATCCTTCGGCTTGCTGGTGATCCGCATGCGTCGCCCGGTCGCCCATGTGATCCGTATTTTGCCGCTGGCCCAGCGCCTCAGGCAGCCGGCGTTGCGTGAAACCCTGCGGATATTTTCCGGGCTCTGGTATTGGCCGATTCTGTTGATGGTACTGGTTTCGATCATCAACCTGATCGGCGCCGGGGCGGACAACCAGAGAGTGCTACGCAGCGCCTTGTTCACCACAGTGTTGCTGATTGCCACGGTGTTTCTCAGTACCACGCTGCATCATCTGTTCAAGGCGCGCAGCGAAGCGGAGCTGCGCCGCAGCAGCGCCTACAAGGAGCGCTTTCTCAATCTGTCCCATGCATTGCTGCGTATCGGCATGGCCATCGTGTTCATCGATATCCTCGGGCGGATCTGGGGCGTGTCGCTGTTCGAATTCGCAGTGACCAACGCCGTGGGCCGGGCGATCAGTGATTCCCTTAGCCACATCGGTTTCATTCTGCTGGTGACCTGGATGGTGTGGGTGGTGCTCGACACGGCGATTCAGGAAGCCCTGAAACCACCGACCAACAAGCGCTCGGCGCACCAGCCGAGTACGCGGGTGAAAACCATCCTGCCGCTGTTGCGCAACGCGATCAAAATCATCCTGGTGGTGATTTGCGCGATCACTACCATGGCCAACCTGGGAATTAACGTCGCGCCATTCCTGGCAGGTGCCGGGGTCATCGGCCTGGCGATCGGTTTCGGTTCCCAGCAACTGGTGCAGGATGTGATTACCGGGCTGTTCATCATCATCGAAGACACCTTGTCCATCGGAGACTGGGTAGTGCTCGATTCCGGTCACGCAGGCACCGTCGAAGGCCTGACCATCCGCACCTTGCGCCTGCGCGACGGCAAGGGCTTCGTGCACTCGGTGCCGTTCGGGCAGATCAAGGCCGTGACCAACCAATCGCGGCAATTCGCCTATGCGTTTTTCTCGGTGCAATTCACCTACGACACCGATGTCGACAAGGCCATCGAACTGATCCGCGAGGCCGGGCATTCCATCAGCAACGACCCGTTCCTGCGCTACAACCTGCAAGGACCGCTGGATGTGTTTGGAGTCGATAAGATGGACCTCAACGGTGTGGTGCTGACCGCGCAATTCCGGACGGTGTCCGGTGGTCAATACGCGGTGAGCCGGGCCTTCAACCAGCGTTTGAAAAAGCTTGTGGATAACTGCCCGTGGGTGAACTTCGCGCAGACTTATCCACAGCAGGCGCTGGTGCCGAGGCATCCGGTCGAAGCACCACCCGAGGCAGCGCATGAGTCGGACCATTCGGCGGTGCTGATGCCGGATCGGCCGCGGTCTCAATAGTTTTTTTTGCCGTGCTGGCCTCATCGCGAGCAGGCTCGCTCCCACAGGGGGATTTGTGAACGACTCAGATCAA
The DNA here is from genome assembly GCF_019955895.1 of Pseudomonas sp. GL-B-12. Taxonomy (NCBI): domain Bacteria; kingdom Pseudomonadati; phylum Pseudomonadota; class Gammaproteobacteria; order Pseudomonadales; family Pseudomonadaceae; genus Pseudomonas; species Pseudomonas sp. GL-B-12. The sequence continues at coordinate 24,691 of NZ_JAHBCX010000023.1, read as the reverse complement.
CTGTGAGCGAGCCTGCTCGCGAAGGCGCCAGACCAGACACTCTCAATGCCGGATCAGTTTGTTGCGCACCTCGGCACCCACCCGCTGATCCAACTCCCCCCAAAATTGCTGCTTGCCAGCAATCTCGGCAGCAACCGGCAACCCGTCGCGATACACCAGCCGATTGCTCGCCAGTGCCGGGACTTTCGCGCCGGGCAATAGCGTGCCGGCGAGGTTCAGCGGATCGACCCCGCACACTGCGACCAGGCTGCCGTCATGGGGCCGACGCCGCACCTCCCGCAACAACGGAATCGCCTCGGGCAGGGCGAATTGCTCGCCCGCCAGGCCACTGACAAACCGCCCGCCGCGAATCTCGCCGCGTGCCTCCAGGCGATGGAAAGTACGCAGCAGTTCGCGCCAACTCGGCAGCCAGTCTGCCTCACGTTCCAGCAAACGCCAGAACACCACGCCGTAGCGGCGCAGCAGGGCCATGGCGATGTGTTCCAGGGTTTCGGCAGGCGTCCGCTGGTTTTGCACCACCGGCGCGGCAGGCGCGCGTCGCAACAGGGCCCAGCGCCCGGCGTCGTCCATGCCACCGATGAATGCCCCGCGTCCACGCCGACTGTTGCGAGGCTGGCGCTTGCTGGCCGGGGTAATCAGTGCGCGCAACCCGGCGAAGCTGTCGGCGTTCACCAGCCCCGCGCCCACCAGTTCCTGCAGGGCAATTTCCAGCTCCGAACGCAGCAGGTGGGCCACATGGATCAACTCATCGAAAAACAGCGCGCCATGCTGACTGAGGGCTGCGTGGAGCTTTTGCGTTTTCGGCGACAGGTCGCTGACCGGCGTCTGTTCGGTCAAGTCGCTCCAGAGGCTGACCCGGTTGCGCGGCAGCAACACGATCGGCGTGCTGCGCAGCGCGGTGCTGGCGCTTTTGTTGTGCGCAGTCAGGCGCGTCCACACCAGTCTGCCGCTGCGGCACAGTTCATCGAGCCAGGTCGCCGAGTAGTCCTTGATTCGCGCTGGCAGGATGTCGCTGTCCCAGGCTGAGGCGGCGGCGGGGTAGCCTTCGAATTGCGCGACGACGGCAGGCAGTACCGCCGCGCCCTGGCCCTGGCTTGCACTCGACACATGCTGCCAGTCGAACAGAAATCGCATGAAATCCTGCAACGCCACCGGTTCGATTTCCCGGCGCAGGCGCTTGACCGTATAGCGGTGAATCCGCGCCAGCAAATGCCGCTCGCACCATTCTTCCCGGGTGGTGCCCGGGGTGAAGCGACCGCGCAGCACGTAGCCTTCGCGTTCAAGTTGCGCCAGGGCCTGGTTGACCTGCGCAGCGGGCAATCCGAGTGGTTCGGCAATACGATCGAGCGCCAGCGGCCCGAAGGCGCTGAGCCGTGCGCGGATCAGTTCTAGGATGGCGTCGTCGGGTTCCCAGGCCTCATCGAAGTCCGGCAGCGCTTGCAGCGATGGCGTCAATTCGGCCTGTGGATAAATCGCCCGCAGGCAGGTCAGGCGTTCCAGTGCCAGCCACAGCGATTGCCTGGCGTTGATCTGCAAACGGCTTGCGCGTCCGCTGTCGGCCAGGGTCGTGAGCCAGTCGAGCCACTGCGGATTGGCTCCGGCTTCGGCGTCGGTGATGCACGCCAGGCTCATCAAGGCCTCGTGCATTTCATCGACAGCGGAGGGCGCCGGCCAGGCTTCTTCGCGCACGGCGGCAATCGCCTCGGCGTCCAGGGCACCGAGATCGTCGGTGGATTGCGGGTCGCTCCAGCGCCGATTGAGCACCGCTTGGGTGCGGCGTTCCTCCAGCGGCGCATCGTCGAGAAAGGTATAGGGCCGGGCACTGAGAATCTCCGCCGCCAGCGGCGAAGGCGCCGGCAAGTCGCGGCTGATCAGGCGAATGTCGCCGCGTTCCATGCGCCGCAACAAGGCCAGCCAGCCCTCCGTGTCCATGGCGTCGTGCAGGCAATCGTCGAGGGTCTGTTCTACCAGCGGATGGTCGGGAATCTCCCGTTCGCCGGAGAGGTTTTCCACGCAGGCGATTTGATCGGGAAACACGCTGGCGATCAGGTCTTCGCTTTTCATCCGCTGGATCTGCGGCGGGACTTTGCGCCCGCCGCTGTAGCGCGGCAGGGCCAGGGCCACGCCGGCATTCCAGCGCCAGCGCACGCCGAACAGCGGTGCGTCGAGCACGGCTTGAATCAGGATGTGTTCGGCACTGTTGCTGTGCAGGTAGCGCCAGACGTCATCCAGTTCAAAACTGTGGCTGGTGGACAGCGACAGCACGATGGCGTCTTCGCTGGCAGCGGCCTGCAATTCGAAGTTGAAGGTGCGGCAGAAACGCTTGCGCAGGGCCAGGCCCCAAGCGCGGTTGATGCGGCTGCCGAATGGCGTGTGAATGACCAGTTGCGTGCCGCCGGACTCGTCGAAAAAGCGTTCCATCAGCAGTGTGTCTTGCGATGGCAGGGCCCCCAGCGCTTGCCGCGCGCGGGCCAGGTAATCCACCAGTTGTTCGGCGCTGGCAACATTCAAACCCAGGGTGCCGGTCAGCCAGTCGAGCGCTGGCTGCACATTGCCTGGCGCAGCCCCCAGCAGGTCGTCGAGTTGTGCCTGCAAGCGCGCCACCGCCGAGGACAATTCGGCGCTGCGCCCCGGTGCTTCACCGAGCCAGAACGGAATGGTCGGTGGCTGGCCCTGGGCGTCCTCGACCCGGACTTTGCCGGTTTCCACCCGCAAGATCCGATAGGACGTGTTGCCCAACTGGAAGACATCCCCGGCAATGCTTTCCACCGCGAAGTCTTCGTTGATGGTGCCGATGTTCAGCCCTTGAGGCTCCAGCAGCACGCTGTAGTCGGCGTTGTCCGGAATGGTCCCGCCACTGGTCACCGCCGTCAGTTTCGCGCCCCGGCGGCCGCGCAGGGTGCGGTTCACGGCGTCGCGGTGCAGATAGGCGCTACGGATGCCCTGACGCCCGTTGTAACCCTCGGCGAGCATGTGCAGCAGCGCCTGATAGTGTTTGTCGTCGAGTCCGGCGTAGGGCGAGGCGCGGCGCAGCATGTGCAATAGCGCTTGCTCCGGCCACTCCTGGCAACTGACCTCGGCGATGATCTGCTGCGCCAGCACGTCCAGCGGCGCTTGCGGGATCAACAAGGTATCGAGTTCGCCCCGGCGCACGCAGTCGAGCAGCGCGGCGCATTCGATCAGGTCGTCGCGGGTGGTGGCGAACAAACGGCCCTTGGGCGTACCGCCGACCTGGTGCCCGGAACGGCCGACCCGTTGCAGAAACCCGGCAATCGAACGCGGCGAGGCGATCTGGCACACAAGGTCGACGTCGCCGATGTCGATCCCCAGTTCCAGCGACGCCGTGGCGATCAGCACTTGCAGGTCGCCGCGCTTGAGTCGCTGTTCGGCATCGAGGCGAAACTCCTTGGCCAGGCTGCCGTGGTGGGCCGCCACGGCATCCTTGCCCAGGCGCTCGCTCAGGTGCCGGCTCAGGCGTTCGGCCAAGCGCCGGGTGTTGACGAAAATCAGCGTGGTCCGGTGCTCGCGGGCGAGGGCGGCGAGGCGGTCGTAGACCAGTTCCCAGACATCGTTGGCCATCACGGCCGATAGCGGCACGGGCGGCACTTCGATGTCCAGGTCGCGGGGGCGGGCGTGGCCGATGTCGACGATCTCGCACGGACGGTTGTGACCGACCAGGAAGCGCGAGACTGCTTCGATGGGTTTTTGCGTGGCAGACAGACCGATGCGCAGCAGCGGCTCCGGGCAGAGTGCTTGCAGGCGTTCAAGGCTCAGTGCCAGATGGCTGCCGCGTTTGCTGGCGGCCATGGCATGGATTTCGTCGACGATCACCGTTTGTGCAGTGCCCAGCATCTGCCGGCCGGAGTCGGAGCCGAGCAGCACATAAAGGGATTCCGGAGTGGTCACCAGAATGTGCGGCGCCGTCTTGCGCATCGCCGAACGGTCTTTTTGCGGTGTATCGCCGGTGCGCACGGCGGTGCTGATCTGCAATTGCGGCAGGCCCATCACGCGCAATTGCTCGGTAATCCCGGCTAGCGGGTTTTGCAGGTTGATCTGGATGTCGTTGGACAGTGCCTTGAGGGGCGAGACGTAGACCACCAGGGTGGCGTCGGGCAAGCCTTCGGGGCTTTCAAGGCCGCGGTGTACCAGGTCGTCGATGACGGCGAGAAAGGCGGTGAGGGTCTTGCCGGAACCGGTGGGCGCGGCGACCAAAGTCGAGCGGTGCTGGCGGATCAACGGCCACGCCCGGGCCTGGGCGGCGGTGACCGCCGGGAACGTGTGGCTGAACCAGGCGCTGACGGCAGGGTGGAAGCCGCTCAGGGCACTGTCTGCGGGAATGGGCAGGTTCATGCAGCAATTTATGCGGGTGGGGGGCCGAAGATGCAAGTACCACTGGCTGGTCGGTAAACCTGTGGCAGCACCACAAATCCAGGACATCTACACTTTACGGGTGACGGTTGCGCACTAAACCCGCAAAATGCAACGATTCCGGCAATTATCAACGACATCGCCTGGGCGCGGTGTCGATAAAGCCATCGTTTCAATCAGACTGGGCCTGCTGACTCTATGCGAATGCGCCTTATGTTACTGGGCGGCGGAAATGCCCTTGGGCAGGCGCTGATTCGCCTCGGTGCGGAGGAAGACATCGGTTTCCTCGCCCCCCGCCCGCCGCAAGACGGCTGGGATGCCGCGAGCCTGACACAACTGCTCGACGACACCCGTCCCGATGCATTGATCAACCTTGCCTACTACTTCGACTGGTTTCAGGCAGAAGCAGTGAGCGAATCGCGTCTGGCCGGCCAGGAGCGCGCGATCGAGCGTCTGGCGGAACTGTGCCAGCACCACAACATCGTCCTGCTGCAACCTTCCAGCTATCGCGTGTTCGACGGCTCCCGGGCCACGGCCTACAGTGAAAAAGACGAACCCGTTCCATTGGGTTTGCGGGGTCAGGCCTTGTGGCGGATCGAGCAAAGCGTGCGTGCCACCTGCCCGCAACACGTGCTGCTGCGATTCGGCTGGCTGCTGGATGACAGCCCGGATGGCGCCCTTGGCCGCTTCCTGGCCCGTGCCGAACAACCCGAAGAACTGCTGATGGCCGACGACAGGCGCGGCAATCCAACGCCGGTCGACGATGCCGCCCGTGTGATCATTTCTGTGCTCAAACAACTCGATTGCGCCGCGCCGCTGTGGGGCACCTACCATTACGCCGGGCATGAGGCGACCACGCCGCTGGCGCTGGGACAGGCGATTCTGACCGAAGCCCGCAGCCTGCATCCGCTGGCCATCGAAGCCCCAACCGCCCAGGCCCACGCCGCGCGTCCGGATGCTGCCGAAGAACCGCAACACGCGGTATTGGCCTGCAAGAAAATTCTGCACACTTTCGGGATCAAGCCGCGCGCCTGGCGTGCGGCGCTTCCCGGTCTACTGGACAGGTTCTATCGCCATGGCTGACGGTCCCGTTTTGATCACCGGTGGTGCCGGTTTCATTGGTTCACACCTGACTGACGCCCTGCTTGCCAAGGGGCATGCGGTGCGGATTCTCGATGACCTGTCCACCGGCAAGCGCAGCAATCTGCCGCTGGACAATCCCAGGGTCGAATTGATCGTCGGCGACGTGGCCGATGCGGCTTTGGTTGCCCAGGCGATGGCCGGATGCAGTGCTGTGGCGCACCTGGCCGCCGTGGCTTCGGTGCAGGCTTCGGTGGACGATCCGGTGCGTACGCACCAGAGCAACTTCATCGGCACGCTGAACGTCTGCGAAGCCATGCGCCAGACCGGGGTCAAACGTGTGTTGTTTGCCTCCAGCGCGGCGGTGTATGGCAACAATGGCGAAGGTGAGTCGATCGACGAAGACACGCCCAAGGCGCCGTTGACGCCTTACGCGGTGGACAAACTGGCCAGCGAGCATTACTTGGACTTCTACCGCCGCCAGCATGCGCTGGAGCCGGTGATTTTCCGCTTCTTCAACATCTTCGGCCCGCGCCAGGATCCGTCCTCGCCGTACTCCGGGGTGATCAGCATATTCAGTGAGCGCGCACTAAAAGGCTTGCCGATCACCGTGTTCGGCGATGGCGAGCAGACCCGGGATTTTGTCTACGTCGAAGACCTGGTCGACTTGCTGGTGCAGGCCATCGAGAAGCCCCGGGTCGAAGACGGTGCGGTCAACGTCGGCTGGAACCAGGCGACGACCCTCAAGCAAATGCTCGAAGCGCTCGAAGCCGTGGTCGGCAAGTTGCCACCGGTGAGCTACGGCCCGGCGCGCTCCGGTGACATTCGTCATTCCCGGGCGAACAACCGGCGTTTGCTGGAGCGCTTTCGCACTTCTTCGCAAACACCGTTGAGCGTGGGGCTGGCGCGGTTGCTGGGGCGATAGATCGCTGCCCTGCGGACATGAAAAAGGCGCCTTTTTACCGGCGCCTTTTTCACGGCCGGAATTTAACTTTCAGCTTTCGCAATTCCTGTGGCGAGGGGGCTTGTCGGATCGCCGCATCGCCCCGCTCGACTGCGCAGCAGTCGTAATTGCAGGCAATGCGGTTTGTCTGAATCACCGCTTCTGCCGAATCTGGGGCTGCTTCGCAACCCAACGGGGGCAAGCCCCCTCGCCACACAAGCCTCATTCACCACCACGTGAACGTTCTTTAGAACTTGTAGCCAAGACCTGCCATGTACACAAACGGATCGACGTCGATGTTGACCTTGGCGCGGGTGCCCGGTGCAATCGAGTTGTTTTCGACGGTGGCGCGGGTATCGATGTCGATGTAGCGCACCTGGGCGTTGAGCATGACATGTTCGGTCAGCATGTAGTCGGCACCGACCTGCCAGGCCAGACCCCAGGAGTTCTTCGCGTTGAAGTTGCTGAAGCCGGCGGACTTGGCTTCGCTGCTGAGGCTTTCGTCGTAGATCCAGGTGTAGTTGATGCCACCGCCGACGTACGGCTGGAAGGCCGACTTCGAATCCAGCGGGTAGTAGACCACGCTCAGGGTCGGCGGCAGGTGTTTGAGGGAGCCGAGTTTGCCGTTGGCGGCAGGCAGGGCGGTACCTTTGAGTTTCACGTCATGCTCGAACGGAGTGGCGGCAAGCAGTTCGATCCCCCAATTGTTGGTGAGCATGTAGGCGAAGTTCAGGCCCAGTTGCGTGTCGCTGTCCATGGTCGCCTTGCCGCCCAGGTTGGTACCGGCCAACGGACCCTGATCGACCTTCACGCTGGAGCTGTCGGCTTTCGGGTTAACGGTGATGGCGCCCGCACGAAGGATGATGTCACCGGCCTCGTGGGCGTGGGCGAGCGGGGCTGCGAGCGCGAGGGCAACCAGCGAAGCGCTGAGCATGGACTTGTTCATGGGGGCTCCAAAGGACGTTAAAAATGTTCGATGTCCAATGGTAAGCCGGCTAACTATTCGGTCTTTTGATGCAGCTCAATGAAAGTGGGAAGGGGTTGTATTTTGTGGTGTTTTTGATGGATTCATCGCGAGCAGGTCGGATCGCGATGACTGACTATCAAGCAACACATGACTACCGGACTCACTCCGGCAATTCATACAGGTAAATCTTGTCCGCCTCCATCTGATACCCGGCATCCGCCAACTCGCTGGTGGACGCCTTGACCTGCAACGCGCCTTCGATCCAGTAAGGCTGATACAACTCGTCGAGCTTCACGCCGACTTCGCTTTTGACGTGCACGATCTGGTTCGACGGCGGTGGCGGCACATGGATGCAGGCGCCGAAATACGGCACCAGCAGAAACTCCGTGGTGCGTCCTTCCTCGCTCACTTCCAGCGGCACGATGTAGCCCGGCAGGCGAATGTTCTGGCCGTCGAGGGTCTTGACCACCGGTGCGTTGGGCATGTCCTGTTTGGCTGCTGGCGCCGACTCTGCCGAGAGCGTGCTGCTCATCTGCGACAGATCGTGCAGCGGCGTCATGTTCGGCACTTCTTTCGGCGCGTCGGGCGGGATCATCTCCGACCAGGTCAGGTCTTTTGGCTGGGCTGCCCACAGGGGGAGGGCGACCAGCATCAACAGCGCAAGTACAGCGCGGGGCATTTTCAACGTCCTCATAAACGGATCGACAGGCCATCGGCCAGGGATTGGCGATAGGCGCGCCAGGCCGGCACGCTGCCCATCAGCAGCGCGGCGATCAGGATGCCACCGAGCAGCGTCCATTCATACTCGCTCGGCCAGGACAGCGGCAGGAACAGACCGTAGTTGGCTTGCACATAACCCTGCGCCGCCGCGATGCACACATACAGCAACGCCACGCCGGCGATCACGCCTGACAATGCCAGGGCAAAGGCCTCGAGCACCAACAGCGTCGCGATGTGCCAGGGGCGTGCGCCCACCGAGCGCAGGATCGCCATTTCCCGGCGGCGTTCATTGAGGCTGGTGAGAATCGCCGTGAGCATGCCGATCAATCCGGTCAGCACCACAAACAGCGAGACCACGAACAAAGCTTTTTCCGCGGTGCCCATCAGGCTCCACAGCTCTTGCAACGCCACACCTGGCAGGATCGCCAGCATCGGCTCACCGCGGAATTCGTTGATTTCCCGTTGCAGGGCAAAGGTCGAAATCTTGTTGTTGAGACCGAGCATGAACGCGGTGATCGCTTGCGGCGTGAGGTCCATGTTGCGCGCCTGATCGGCCGTGATGCGCCCCTCGCCCCGGGCCGGCACGCCGTTATGCCAGTCGATGTGAATCGCTTCCATGCCGCCAAGGCTGATGTGCAGCGTACGGTCCACCGGGGTCCCGGTGCGCTTGAGAATGCCGACCACGGTGAACGGTTTGTCGTCGTGCTTGACCAGGCTGATCGCCGCCACGCCGTGGGCCAGCACCAGTTTGTCACCGAGTTTGTAGTGCAGTGCATCGGCCACTTCGGCACCGAGCACCACTTCGAACGGGTCAGTGGCAAACGCCCGGCCATCGGCCAGTTGCAGGTGTTGCTGGCGGCCGTACTGATAATGCTCGAAGTAGGCTTCGGTGGTGCCCATCACCCGGTAGCCGCGATGGGAATCACCGAGGGACATCGGGATCGCCCACTTCACTTTCGGGTTGCTGGCGAAGTGTTCGAAGCTGTCCCAACGAATGTTGTTGGTGGCGTTGCCGATGCGGAACACCGAGTACAGCAACAGGTTCACCGAGCCTGAGCGGGCGCCGACGATCAGGTCGGTGCCGCTGATGGTGCTGGCGAAGCTGGCCTTGGCTTCGGTGCGCACGCGCTCCACCGCCAGCAGCAGGCACACCGACAGGGCGATGGCGAACGCGGTGAGGATCGCGGTGAAGCGGCGGTTAGCCAGGCTGGCCATGGCTAGACGAAACAGATACATCTCAAACCTCTGCGGGCGTGGCGGCGCGATTGAGTTCGGCCAGCGACAGGTTGTGGTCGAACAGCGGCGCCAGGCTCTGGTCATGGCTGACGAACAACAGGCTCGACCCGGCTTCGCGGCACTCGGCGAACAGCAGGCGAATGAAGTTCTCGCGGGCGTCGTAATCGAGGGCCGAGGTCGGCTCGTCGGCGATCACCAGTTCCGGTTGACCGATCAGCGCGCGGGCGGCGGCGACCCGTTGCTGCTGGCCGATGGACAGTGAGTCGGCGCGGCGACCGAGGATGTTCTCATCCTTCAAACCCAGGTGGGCGAGCAGCGTGGCGGCGGCTTTATCGACGCTGCCGTGACGTTGTTTCGCCCGTTCGGCGCGCAGTTTCGAGAAGTGGCAGGGCAGTTCGACGTTTTCACGCACCGACAGAAACGGCAGCAGGTTGAACTGCTGGAAAATGTAGCCGGTGTGGTCGACGCGAAAGTGGTCGCGGGCGCCGGCCGAAAGTTGCGTCAGTTCCTGGCCGAGCAGGCGGATGCTGCCGCGATCAGGCTTTTGCACGCCGCCGAGCAGGCCGAGCAGGGTGGTCTTGCCGCTGCCGCTGGGGCCTTTGAGAAACAGGGTTTCCCCGCGCTCCAGGCGAAACGCCGGGATGTCCAGCAGCGGCGGGTGACCGGGCCAACTGAAGCCCAGGTCGGACAGTTCGATGAGTGCTTGGGTCATGTGAAACCGGTCTGGTTGGTGGTGAACCCTGTGGGAGCGGGCTTGCTCGCGAAGGCGGTTTTACAGTCACATTGATGTTGCATGGACTGCCGCTTTCGCGAGCAAGCCCGCTCCCACATTCGATTTGCGGTGGATCAGAATTTCAGCGCCGCAGCCTTGGCCGTCACTTCAACCCCTTGCTGCCCGCTCGGGCCGATCAGTTGTACCTGAATTTTTTGGGTGGCCGGGAAGCTGGTGAAAATATTCGCCAGGTCCAGCGACTTCAGTGCCGCTGGTGTGGCGCAGGTGAACTGATAGCGAGCGTGGATTTCGCTGTGATCATGGTGATGCTCGTGGCCGTCTTCGTCCTTGGCGTCTTCATCGTGATCATCGTCGGCATCGGGCTTGTCGCCGAACAGCGGGCTTTCCAGTTCCTGGTTTTCCACCACGCAACCGGCGGCTTTTGGCAGGTTGAACAGGGCCAGTGGTTGCTCAAGCCGAGCGCGGGCGGCGGCGACCTTGGCTTTGTCTGCGTCGCTGGTGGCGACGTGCTCGAAACCCACCAGGTTCATGGCCGGGCTTTCCAGTTCCAGCTCCAGGGTCTGCCCGTCCAGCGCCGCATTCAGGCGACCCACGCCATGTTCGTGGGCACCCAGGCTGCCATGCTCATGATCGTGTTCGTCGGCGGCATGGGCGACAGCCAGCGGCAACATGGCAAACGGCAGAGCGAGAAGCAGACGACGCATGGCGAGTCTCCGGAAAGTAAAATGAAGAAATTGTTATGTGATCTTATAACGCAAGTGCGCAGAGTTTGACTGCCTGCTTGGCGTTGCACAAGTCCCATGGGAGCATGCCGGGAAGAAATGTGTGGGAGCAGACCTATGTTGCGAATTCGCGGAAGCATCGGCGACTGGCCGGTGGATTTGACCCTGGAGATGGACGACGCGGACTGGGCGCGACTAGGCGCGCAGTTGCAGGTGGAAAAATCCGAGGTCAGCGCGCCAGCGGCGAAACCGCTGAATCAGGATGATGCGCTGTGGCAGATCGCCAGGGATTTGCTGCGCAAGGCCGGGCAGCTCAGCGGGCCGGACCTGCTCGATCAGTTGGAAGGATTGACTGGCAGCGCGGCGGCGGGCAAACGCCTGCTGGTGCGTTTGCGCCATAGTCCGGACGTGAAGGTGGAAAGCGGTACCGATACGCCGCTCTATCGCTGGTTGTAGGAGCAAGCTCGCTCCTACAAGGTCGTGATCAGTACAGCGCGGCAAACAACTTGCGGCGGTACGTGCTCACCAACGGATGATCGTTGCCCAGCAACTCGAACACCTGCAGCAAGGTCTTGTGCGGCAAGCCTTCGCTGTAGCTGCGGTTGCGGATGAACAACTTCAGCAAAGCATCCAGCGCGGCATCGTACTGCTGACGGGCCAGTTGCTGGATCGCCAGTTGATAGACCGCCTCATCGTCCAGCGGGTCTTTCGCCAGTCGCGCCTTCAGGTCGGCGGCATCCGGCAAGTCCTTGGCCAAACCGAGAAACTTGATCTGTGCCTTGGCGCCGGCCAGCGCGGCCTTGTGCTCGTCGCTCTTGACCGCATCCAGCACGGCTTGCGCTTCGCCCAGTTCACCGCGCTCGGTCAGGCAGCGGGCGTACAGGATCAGTGCCTTGGCGTTGGTATTGTCTTCACCCAACAGCACTTTGAGCAGGGCTTCGGCATCGGCAAAACGGCTGTCATCGAACAGCGCCTGAGCCTGCTCGAACGGATCGGCAGCGGCCGGTGGCGGCATCTGTACATGGGGTTCGAGCAGAGTGCGCACGGCGGATTCGGGCTGGGCACCGGCAAAGCCGTCGACAGGCTGGCCGTCCTTGAACAGCACCACGGTCGGCAGGCTGCGGATGCCGAAGCGGGCAACGATGTCTTGCTCGATGTCACAGTTGACCTTGGCCAGCAGCAACTCACCCTGATAGCTCTCGGCAATGCTCTGCAGCATCGGCATCAGCACTTTGCAGGGCGCGCACCATTCGGCCCAGAAATCCACCAGCACCGGCTTGTGGAAAGAGTTCTCGATCACCGACTGGTCGAAATCGGCAGTCGTGGCGTCGAAGATGTACGGCGTTTCCTGACTCATGGGGGATCTCGTAAAAGCGTGAATGGGGCAACTATACGACTTGGTGGGGGGCGGCCGGAAGCGGTTGGTCGCTAGTCTTCTGTTGCCTGACAAACTGTCATCGCGAGCAAGCTCGCTCCCACAGGGGATTTGTGAACGACACGGATCCAGTGTAGGAGCGAGCCTGCTCGCGATGCTTTTAGCTAGCGTTGCGCGTGGTACAGGCTCACATGCCGAAACTCGTGGGGCTCGGCCAGATCCGGCAGGGTCATGGCTTCAAGCATTTCGATGCGCCGGTACAACGGGTGGCGAAAATCCCGCACTCGGGAATCCGCCACCAGCGCCTCTCGGCCGCGGCTGAGGAACTGGTCGAGCAGCGGCAGGTTGGCCCGGTCGTACAGCACATCCGCCACCAGGATCAGATCGAAGTGATCGGCCTCGGCGAAAAAATCCGTCGAGTAGTTGAGCTCTACGTTATTGAGCTCGGCATTGGCCCGACACGCGGCAATCGCCAGCGGGTCGAGGTCGCAGGCCAGCACTTCGAGCGCGCCGGCCTTGGCAGCGGCAATCCCCGCCACCCCGGAACCGGCACCGAAATCCAGCACCCGCTTGCCTTCGACCCAATGCGGGTTTTCGGCCAGATAACGGGCGACGGCCAGGCCGCTGGCCCAGCAGAAACTCCAGTACGGAGGCTCATGCAGGATGCGCCGGGTTTCTTCCGGGCTGAAGGCGCGGTCCATGTTGTCACCGTCGATCAGCCACAACTTCAGGTCGGTCCCTGGTAACTCACAGGCGACCAATTGCGCATCACCGAGCAGTTCACCCAACGCCTTTTGCAGGTCGAGCGGTGCACTCATGGGGCTTTGACGAATTGCAGTTGGCCCAGGGCCTGGGTGGTCGGCTGGGTGATCAGCTGCGACGGCAAGTGCAGGATCAACTGCCCGGACTGACTGGCGCGGCCTCGCAGTTCAACGCGGGCCCCGGCCGGGAAGGATTCCGGATTGAAGCGCAGGTGAAACGCCAGCACCTGGTTGTTGCCGATCAGGCTGGAACTGGCGAGCAATTGTTGCGGGCGGTCCTTTTCGTCGATCACCAGCAGCGCCAGTTCGACTTCAGCGCCGGCTGGAACGCCTTGCAAGGTGCCGCTCAGTTCACGCTGATAGGCGGGCAGTGGGCCGAGGTCGGCGGCTTCCCGGGCTTTCTTCTGCGCTTGCTGCGGCGCCGGGCCTGGCGTTGGCGGCTGGGGCTTGGGTGCATCGCTGCCGCAAGCCACCAGCAGGCTGAAAACACTGAGCAAAATGAGCGGACGTAACGACATTGGTGGCTCCATAAAGCTGAATTCCATGGATCAAGTGATCATCCCGTCTGTATACCGCAAACCCTATGGCTTGTCTTGCCACCGGGATGCGCTACCATGGCCCTCCCTTTTTTTGTTGCCTGCCACCATGCACTGTCCCTTCTGCGGTGCCAACGACACCAAGGTCATCGACTCGCGTCTGGTCGCCGAGGGCGAACAGGTGCGCCGCCGGCGTGAATGCCTGGCCTGCGGCGAGCGCTTCACGACGTTCGAGACGGCTGAACTGGTGTTGCCGCGCCTGATCAAAACCGACGGCAGTCGCCAGCCGTTCGACGAAGAAAAACTCCGCGCCGGCATGCAGCGCGCGCTGGAAAAGCGCCCGGTGAGCGTCGAGCGCCTCGAATCGTCACTGGTGCACATCAAACACAAACTGCGCGCCACCGGCGAACGCGAGGTCAAATCCCTCGTGGTCGGCGAACTGGTGATGGCCGAGCTGCAGAAGCTCGACGAAGTCGCCTACATCCGCTTCGCTTCGGTATATCGCCGCTTCCAGGACCTCAACGAGTTCCGCGAAGAGATCGATCGCCTGGCCCGTGAACCGGTGAAAGAATGACCACGACCGCCGAACAAGCCATCCTCGATGCTCATTTCATGGCCCGTGCCCTGGAACTGGCGCGCAAGGGGCATTACACGACGCACCCCAATCCGCGGGTCGGTTGCGTGATCGTGCAGGGCGGGCAGATTGTCGGCGAAGGCTGGCACGAGCGCGCCGGCGAGCCCCACGCTGAAGTCCACGCCTTGCACGCGGCCGGTGAGCAGGCTCGTGGCGCCACCGCTTACGTGACGCTTGAGCCTTGCAGCCACCACGGCCGCACACCGCCTTGCGCCGATGCACTGGTCAATGCCGGTGTGGCCCGCGTGGTCGCGGCGATGCAGGACCCGAACCCGGAAGTCGCCGGTCGCGGTCTGCAACGCCTGGCCCAGGCTGGCATCGCCACTGATAGCGGCGTGCTGGAAGGCGAGGCGCGCCAGCTTAATCAAGGTTTTCTGAAACGGATGGAACACGGCTTGCCGTTCGTGCGGGTCAAACTGGCGATGAGCCTCGACGGTCGCACGGCCATGGAAAGCGGCGAAAGCCAATGGATCACCGGCCCGGCAGCGCGTTCGGCAGTGCAGCGCCTGCGCGCCCAGTCCAGCGTTGTGCTGACCGGTGCCGACACGGTGCTGGCGGACAACGCCCGTTTGACCGTACGTGCCGATGAACTCGGTCTGGATGCCGAACAAACGGCACTGGCCATGAGCCGACCACCGCTGCGCGTGTTGGTCGATGGGCGTTTGCGAGTGCCGCTGGATGCACCGTTCTTCAAGGCCGGCCCGGCGCTGGTCGCGACCTGCGTGGCGGTGGAAGAGCAATATGCCAACGGTCCGGAATGCCTGATCGTGCCGGGCTACGACGGCCAGGTCGATCTGCGCCAACTGCTGGTTGAACTTGCCGCCCGTGGCGTCAACGAGGTGTTGGTCGAGGCTGGCCCGCGTCTGGCAGGTGCCTTTGCCCAACTCGGTCTGGTGGATGAGTTCCACATCTTCATCGCCGGCAAGTTCATGGGCTCTTCGGCGCGACCGCTGCTGGACTGGCCGCTCGCGCAAATGAAAGATGCGCCCGAGCTTAAAATCATCGAAATTCGTGCGATCGGCGATGACTGGCGAGTCATCGCCATTCCTTTGCCTCAGTCAGCGTGAGAGCTACTGCACTCGGTAATACTGCGTTAAAAACAGGCTCGGAATGCTCATTTACAACCCGTAAACTCCGCTTCCTCGCCTGTTTTTGCCTTGTCTTCCCTTCGTTCGCTACGCTCTCACGCTGACTGAGCAGCAGGCGTATAATTTCCGGCCATCGCGCAAGCTTTGGCTTAGTTCTCGAGGAGAACCTCATGTTTACCGGCATCATCGAATCCATCGGCAGTATTCGTGCATTGACCCCAAAGGGCGGTGATGTGCGGGTTCACGTCGAAACCGGCAAGCTCGACCTGAGCGACGTCAAACTGGGCGACAGCATCGCGGTCAACGGCGTGTGCCTGACCGCCGTTGAGTTGCCGGGCAATGGCTTTGCGGCGGACGTCAGTCGCGAAACCCTCGACTGCACCGCCATGAACGACCTGAAAAGCGGCAGCCCGGTCAATCTGGAAAAAGCCCTGACCCCGACCACTCGCCTTGGCGGGCATCTGGTCAGTGGTCACGTCGACGGTGTGGGCGAAGTGGTTGCCCGTACCGAGAACGCGCGCGCCGTGGAATTCCGCATCCGTGCGCCGAAGGACCTGGCCAAGTACATCGCCCATAAAGGCTCGATCACGGTCGACGGCACCAGCCTGACCGTGAACGCAGTCGATGGCGCCGAGTTCCTGCTGACCATCATTCCCCACACCCTGAGCGAAACCATCATGGCGTCGTACCAGCCAGGCCGCCGGGTGAACCTGGAAGTGGACTTGCTGGCCCGTTACCTGGAGCGTCTGCTGCTGGGCGACAAGGCCGCAGAGCCAGGCTCTTCGCAAAAGCCCGGCAGCACCATTACCGAAAGCTTTCTGGCCCAAAACGGCTACCTCAAATCCTGACTCAAGGGGGTGCCTTGTGGCGCTCAATAGCATCGAAGAACTGGTTGAAGACATCCGCCAAGGCAAGATGGTCATCCTCATGGATGACGAAGACCGCGAGAACGAAGGCGACCTGATCATGGCCGCCGAGTGCTGCAAGCCCGAGCACATCAACTTCATGGCCAAGCACGCCCGTGGCTTGATCTGCATGCCGATGAGCCGCGAGCGCTGCGAACTGCTCAAGCTGCCGTTGATGGCACCGCGCAATGGTTCCGGTTTCGGCACCAAGTTCACCGTATCGATCGAAGCGGCCACCGGTGTGACCACCGGCATTTCCGCCGCCGACCGTGCGCGCACCGTGCAGGCTGCCGCCGCCCGTGATGCCAAGGCTGAAGACATCGTCAGCCCGGGCCACATCTTCCCGCTGATGGCCCAGGCCGGCGGTACCCTGGCCCGCGCCGGCCACACCGAAGCGGCGTGCGACCTGGCGCGCATGGCCGGTTTCGAGCCGAGCGGCGTGATCTGCGAAGTGATGAACGATGACGGCACCATGTCCCGTCGCGCCGAGCTGGAAGCCTTTGCCGCTGAACACGACATCAAAATCGGCACCATCGCCGACCTGATTCACTACCGCATGATTCACGAACGTACCGTTCAGCGGATTGCCGAGCAGCCACTGGACAGCGAACTGGGCCAATTCAACCTGGTGACCTATCGTGATTCCGTGGAAGGCGACGTGCACATGGCGCTGACCCTGGGCAACGTGTGTGCCGAAGAACCGACCTTGGTTCGCGTGCACAACATGGACCCGCTGCGCGACCTGTTGATGGTCAAGCAACCGGGTCGCTGGAGCCTGCGCGCCGCGATGGCTGCGGTTGCCGAGGCTGGCAGTGGCGTGGTGCTGTTGCTCGGTCACCCGCTCGATGGCGACGTGTTGCTGGCGCACATCCGCGAAACCGCCGACCACGCCGCAGTGAAAAAACCGACCACCTACAGCATTGTCGGTGCCGGTTCGCAGATCCTGCGTGACCTCGGTGTGCGCAAAATGCGCCTGATGTCGGCACCAATGAAATTTAATGCGATATCCGGTTTCGATCTGGAAGTTGTAGAATACGTGCCCTCCGAATAATGACCGGTTGTTTCCGGCCTTGAATTCGCGGTTCAAATATCACCGAGGGGCGCGTACGAGACGCGTCCCGGCTCTTTAAGAGATCTATCGAATGACCCTGAAGACCATCGAAGGTACCTTCATCGCCCCTAAAGGCCGCTACGCTCTGGTAGTGGGCCGTTTCAACAGCTTCGTCGTTGAAAGCCTGGTCAGCGGTGCAGTTGATGCCCTGGTTCGCCACGGCGTGAGCGAAAGCGACATCACCATCATCCGCGCGCCTGGCGCCTTCGAAATTCCGCTGGTTGCGCAGAAAGTCGCCCAGAAAGGCGAATTCGCGGCAATCATCGCCCTGGGCGCGGTCATTCGTGGCGGCACTCCGCACTTCGAATACGTGGCTGGCGAGTGCACCAAGGGCCTGGCCCAGGTGTCCATGGAGTTCGGCGTTCCGGTCGCTTTCGGCGTCCTGACCGTTGATTCCATCGAGCAAGCCATCGAACGTTCCGGCACCAAGGCCGGCAACAAAGGTGCTGAAGCTGCTCTGTCCGCTCTGGAAATGGTCAGCCTGCTGGCGCAGTTGGAGGCCAAGTGATTAGCGACGAAAGCGATCGTTTCAACCCGCGCGATCCAAAGCCTGCGGATGCCGGCAAGCCATCGAAAAGCGTCAAGCGTCGCGAAGCCCGTCAGCTCGCGACCCAGGCGCTGTACCAATGGCACATGGCCAAGCAGTCGCTGAACGAGATCGAAGCGCAGTTCCGGGTCGATAACGATTTCAGCGATGTCGACGGCGCGTACTTCCGCGAAATCCTGCACGGGGTTCCGCAGTTCAAGACCGAAATCGACACCGCGCTCACGCCATGCCTGGACTTGACCATCGAAGAGCTGGACCCGGTTGAACTGGCGGTTCTGCGCCTGTCCACCTGGGAACTGCTCAAGCGCGTCGACGTGCCGTACCGCGTTGTGATCAACGAGGGTATCGAACTGGCCAAGGTCTTCGGTTCCACCGACGGCCACAAGTTCGTCAACGGTGTGCTCGACAAGCTGGCCCCGCGTCTGCGTGAAGCTGAAGTCAAGGCGTTCAAGCGCTGATTGGCGTTTGAATCAGCAATGGGCGAGTTTGAGCTGATCCGCAATTTCTTCGCCGCCGCGCCTTGTGCGCAGGGCGGCGAAGGCGTTGCCCTCGGGATTGGCGATGACTGCGCCTTGCTGGCTGTTCCCCCCGGGGAACAGATGGCGATCTCTACCGATACGTTGGTGGCCGGTGTGCATTTCGCCGATCCCTGCGATCCGTTTCTGCTCGGTCAGCGCTCGCTGGCCGTGGCCGTCAGCGACCTGGCCGCCATGGGCGCCACCCCGATTGCCTTTACCCTTGCCCTGACCTTGCCGACGGTGACCGCCGATTGGCTGCAAGCCTATGCCCGTGGTTTGAACCAGATGGCGCAAAGCTGCGGCGTGGCGCTGGTGGGCGGTGACACGACCCGCGGGCCGCTGAGCCTGACCATGACCGTGTTCGGACGCGTGCCAGCCGGTCTGGCGTTGACCCGCAGTGGAGCGCAACCGGGCGACCTGCTGTGTGTCGGCGGCGACCTGGGCAATGCCGCCGGTGCCTTGCCCTTGGTGCTCGGCCAGCGCACAGCCGAAGCGAGCATTGCCGAGCCGTTGCTGGCGCATTACTGGTCGCCGCAACCGCAGCTCGGCTTGGGTCAGGCGTTGCGTGGCAAGGCCACTTCGGCGATGGATATCTCTGACGGTCTGCTCGCTGATTGCGGGCATATCGCGCTGGCGTCGAAGGTCGGTATCGAAGTCGAGCGGGATCGATTGCCGCTGTCGCAGAGCCTGGTCGACTTTCTCGGCCAATCGGATGCACAGGTTGCGGCCCTGAGTGGAGGCGACGATTACGTCCTGGCTTTCACCTTACCGTCCGTCGAGTTGCCGCTATTGCTGGCCGACGGCTGGCCGATCCATGTGATTGGGCGCGTCGTTAATGGGCAAGGTGTGACACTGCTGGATGCCAACGGACAAGACATCACCCCGCAAACCCGGGGTTATCAACATTTTCGGGAGTCACCGTGACAGATCATCCCAAACAGGTCCCGGCGGAATTCGTACCGCCGTCGGTCTGGCGTAATCCGTGGCATTTCCTGGCGTTCGGCTTCGGCTCGGGCACCTTGCCAAAAGCGCCCGGCACTTGGGGGTCGTTGGTTGCGCTGCCCTTTATCCCGTTGTGGCAGATGCTGCCCGACTGGGGTTACTGGCTGATGCTGGGCATCACCATGCTGTTCGGCTTCTGGCTGTGCGGCAAAGTGGCCGACGATTTGCGGGTACACGACCATGAAGGCATCGTCTGGGACGAAATGGTCGGGATGTGGATTACCCTGTGGCTGGTGCCGGAAGGTTGGCAGTGGTTGCTGGCGGGGTTCTTGATGTTCCGCTTCTTCGACATTCTCAAACCATGGCCGATTCGCTGGATTGACCGGCACGTACATGGCGGCGTCGGCATCATGCTCGATGATGTCCTGGCCGGGGTGTTCGCCTGGTTGGCGATGCAGGGGCTGGTGTGGTTTTTCGCCTGACCGGGGATTTCCAGGCGTTGATCATGAGAGCTGTATATCGGGGGAAGCGGGGGATGGCTGTACGCGGATTGATGGTGATGGTGTTCGCGATGTTTTGTTCTTTTGCCCTGGCGGGAGGAGGGGGCGCCACGCCGCCGTCGGTGATTCATCTGGCCAGCGAAGACTGGGAAGACTACACCGCCGCTGACGGTCATGGACTGGGTTGGGACGTGCTACGGCAAGTGTTCGAGCCGGCGGGCGTCAAGGTCGATATCCGCACCGAGCCCTACGTGCGTTCGCTGGGCCTGGCCGAACGTGGCGAAGTCGATGCTTGCGTCGGTTCCTATCGTGATGAGTCCGAGGGTGTGCTCTATCCCCATTGGAACTTCGACACCGATCACATCTATGCCCTGGGCCTGGCCAGCAGTCCGGTACCCACCCCGCAAACCCTGGGCAATTATCGACTGGCATGGGTCCGCGGCTACGATTACCAGGATTACTTACCCAATGTGCGCCACTTCGACGAAGTGCAGCGGCGTACCGGCATCGTGTCGATGCTGATCCACAATCGCGCCGACTTCTACATCGATGCCCTGACCGAAGTCGATTTCGTCATCAACCGCGCCAAGGATCCGTCCCAGCTGCGGCGCACCCATATCGCCGAGTTGCCGCTGTATCTGTGCTTCGCCAAGACCCCGAAGGCGCGCACGTTAATGGCCCTGTTCGACCAGCGCATGGAGCAATTGGTGAAAAGCGGCGAGCTGAAACCGATTTTTGAACGCTGGAAACAGCCGTATCCGTTTGATTCGAACCGACACGGTTCTTACGGCTGATGATGTACCCATTGTGGGAGCGGGCTTGCTCGCGAAAGCGGTGTGTCATGCAACAATGATGTCGACTGACACGACGCCTTCGCGAGCAAGCCCGCTCCCACATTGATTGCGGTGCGGCTTTTATCAAACATTTTGATAGTTATCGCCGATAATTCAGCCTAAGCGTCCTCCGGAACCTGCTGTTACAATGCCGGCTCTGCGAATCTTCAGACTTTTAGATCAGGAGCACACCGGTGCCTGTCGTTTTTGTCGCCGCTTCCAAGCTGCCAACGCCTTTTGCGCAATTCACCATGCATGGCTTTCTCGATGAAGCCACCGGCCGCGAGCACGTTGTGCTGAGCCTGGGTGAATTCGCCGACGGTGCCCCGGTACTCGGCCGGTTGCACTCCGAATGCCTGACGGGCGATGCCTTGTTCAGCCAGCGTTGCGACTGCGGCTCGCAACTGGAGGCCGCCTTGCAGGCCATCGCCCGCGAAGGTCGTGGCGTATTGCTCTACCTGCGCCAGGAAGGCCGGGGCATTGGCCTGCTGAACAAGATCCGCGCCTATGAGCTGCAGGACGGTGGCGCCGATACCGTTGAAGCCAACGAACGCCTGGGCTTTGCCGCCGACCAGCGTGACTACGCCATGTGCCTGCCGATGCTGGAGCACCTGGGCGTGAAGTCCCTGCGCCTGATGACCAACAACCCGCGCAAGGTCAAAGCCTTGACCGACATGGGTATCGTGGTCGCCGAGCGCGTGCCGCTGCACACCGGCCACAACCCGCATAACCGACTCTACCTGGCGACCAAGGCCAGCAAGCTCGACCATATGATGGGCAATGAGCATCAGGGCGAGGTAGACCGGGCGTGACCCGCGGTCAGGTGCGGCGGCGACTGTCCGTCAACTGGTGGCAATACCTGGCGCTGGCCCTGTTGCCGCTGTTTGTGATCAACGCGCTGTTCGGTCAGAGTGAAGCCATTCTGCCGGTGCTGGCGATGCCGTTGTTCATCGCCGGAGTCGCCTCGATGTTTGTCAGCCTGAAGTTTTTCGGTGCCTACAAACATGCGCTGATCGCCACCCAGAAAGCCCTCGATACCCCTGAAGAGCCTGCCGCCTGGATCAGTCTGGCGGCCAAGCGACGCACGGCATTCCTTGCCGCCGGGCTGCCGGCCTGGATCGGTGCCCTGGCGGTGTTCGTCGGTCTCGAAGCCGTGCCGCTGATGCTGCTGGCTCTGTCGACCGCCGTGCTGTTTTACCTCTACCGTATTCCGCGTCAACTCGGTTGATGCGCGCGCGCTGGCTGGCGGTGTTGCTGCTGGCCGCCAGTGGCTCGACCATCGCGGTCGAGCGGGTTGTCAGTCTCGCACCGTCGCTCTCTGAAATCGTCGTTGAACTGGGCTCCGCCGACCTCCTGGTCGGTGTGCTGGACGCTGGTGAACGGCCTGCGCCACTCAAGAACCTGCCCTCCGTTGGCCGCTATGGCCAGCTGGATATGGAGCGGTTACTCAGCCTGAAACCCGATCTGTTGCTGCTATGGCCCGGTAGCGTCGGCCCGGCCCAGCGTGACCAGCTCAAGCGACTGAATATTCCCACCTACGTCGCCGAACCCCACAGCCTGGACCAGCTCGCCGCACAGATCGAGACCATAGCCGCTCAGCTCGGTCGGCCTGAACGCGGAACTTCATTGGCCAGCGATTTACGCCAGCGGCTGGATGAATTGCGCCAACGCTATCGACGGGATAAGCCGTTACGGGTGTTTTATCAGGTCTGGGATCGGCCGCTGTATACGGTTGGCGGTGAGCAGATCATCAGCGATGCGCTGGAGGTCTGCGGTGCGCAAAACGTGTTTGCCGACCTGAAACTGCCGGCACCGCAAGTCAGTGTGGAAGCCGTGCTGCAGCGTAATCCCGAGGTGATTCTGGCCAGCGAACAGGCGCAGCTTGATGCGTGGAAAGCCTGGCCGCAGGTGGCGGCGGTAGCACAAGGGCAATTGCGCCTGGTGACGGACAAGGGCCTGGAGCGGCCGAGTGGGCAGATGATTGAGGCAACTGCAAAGCTCTGCCAGTTGATCGCGCCTGATCGCTGACCCGTGGCGAGGGGGCTTGCCCCCGTTGGGCTGCGAAGCGGCCCCAAGTCCTGCAATGGTGTTTCATCTGGCATCCCCCATCAGCCTGATTGCGGTTGCTGCGCAACCGAATGGGGCGGTGCGGCGATCCGACAAGCCCCCTCGCCACAAATGATCGAGTCTGGCTTTAGATCTCCGGCGTCCATGTCACCCCGAACATCCACGCCCGACCCTCCTCGCGATACCCGTACTGGCTACCTTGGAAGCTGTACAGCGCCCGGCTGTAACCCTTGTCCAGCAGGTTATCGACCTTCAGCTCCAGACTGATTTCACGATTGAGCTCCCAACTGCTGCGCAGCCCCAACAAGGCATAACCGCCCAGCGGCTGTTGATTGTTCAGGTCGTCATAGCTGCTGCTGACCGCTTGCCAACTGGCGCCGAGGCCCAGGCGATCGAACTGTCGGTCCAGGTCCCAGCTCAAGGTGCGTCGCGCGCGACGGGCCAGGGTATGGCCCGTATCACGATCCCGCGGGTCGATGATCGCCACGCCAAGGTTGCTCTGCCAGCCGAACAGTTCCTGCTTCAGCGCTGCTTCGAAGCCGTTGATCCGCGCCGAGGCGACGTTTTCGGGGCGCGAGTTGCTGCCGAAGATGATCGCGTCTTCAAGGTCGGTGCGATACAGCGACGTCTCCAGGCGACTGCTCTCGGTCAACTGGCTGCGCCATTGCAGCTCGTAGCTTTTCGAGGTTTCAGGCTTCAGGTCCGGGTTGCTGAAGTCGGGGTAGTACAGATCGTTGAACGTAGGCGCGCGGAAGCCTTCGCTGTAGGTCAGCAGCACTTCGTTGTCCGGGTTCAGCGGCAGGGTGAAGGTGCCGCTCCAGGTGTTCTGGCTGCCGAACTGCTGGTTATCGTCGTGACGCAGGCCCAACTCCGTGGAGAAACTGTCGGCCCGATAGTGATGCTGGATGTACGCCGCACGGTTCCAGCGACTGTCCTCATCGAATGCGGTGCTGCTGTTGATGCGGTCTTCATACCAGTCACCACCAAGCAGCAAACTGTTGCGTTCGTTGAGCGTCAGGTCGTTCTGCCAGTTCACCGCATCGCGGTAGGTGTTGAACACGCTGCGCTCATCGCTGAGCTTGTCGAGGGTCTTCTCGCGGTTTTCGCTGTGGCCGAACTCGATGCGGGTTTTCCACAGATCATTGATGCGCGCGTCGATGTAACTGCTGACACTGCTCACATCGAATTCGGTGTAGGGCTGCTGTTGGACCGACTCGAACGTATTCATGTCGAAGCGCCCGAACGGGTTGTCGAACTCGCTTTTGCCGCGGTTATCCAACGCGTTGGCGCCGATCTCGATGTCATCGCTGAGTGCGTGGCTCAAGCTCAGGCTAAACGACTGGTTTCGGTACTCGTCATGGTCGCCGTCGCTGGGGAACGACTCGTGG
The DNA here is from genome assembly GCF_019955895.1 of Pseudomonas sp. GL-B-12. Classification (NCBI taxonomy): domain Bacteria; kingdom Pseudomonadati; phylum Pseudomonadota; class Gammaproteobacteria; order Pseudomonadales; family Pseudomonadaceae; genus Pseudomonas; species Pseudomonas sp. GL-B-12. The sequence continues at coordinate 717 of NZ_JAHBCX010000023.1, read as the reverse complement.
GTGCGATTGATCTCGGCGGTTTCGTCAAGGCTGGTGCCGAGGTTGAAGCGGGTCTGTTCATCGCCGCCGGACAAACCGAGGCTGCGCTCCCAGGTCTGATTGCTGCCGAAGCCGACGTGCATCCGCGGCTGCAGGCCTTGTTCGCCGCCACGGCGGGTGAAGATCTGGATCACCCCGCCAATCGCATCGCTGCCATAAATCACCGAACGGGAGCCGCGCAGCACTTCCACGCGCTCGACCTGCTCGATATTGATGTGTTGCAGGTTACTGTCGCCGGAGGTCGAACTGCCGATGCGCTGGCCGTCCACCAGCACCAGGCTCTGGGCCGACTGGGTGCCGCGGATGTAGACACCCGGAAGGCTGCCGCGCCCGCCGGTCTGCGAGACTTGCACGCCTGGCACCCGGCGCAACAGATCAGTGACGCTATCGGGTTGCAGGCGATCGATGTCTTCGCGGGTGAATACGGTGTTGGCGGCGCTGCTGTCGTTGCGCGCTTCGACCTGGCGGTTGGCGCTGATCAACACGTCGGGCAGCTTCAGGGCCTGATCGCGTTCGAAGGTGTCGGCATAGGCGTTGGCGGTGGGCAGCAGAAACAGAGGGAGGGCGAGGCGGGAGAACTTCATTGATAGTCCGTTGGTGTTTCGAGGCGCACACAAATCAAATGTGGGAGCGGGCTTGCTCGCGAAGGCGGAGTGTCAGTCAACTTCTCAGTTGAAT